>NZ_KV811305.1:84356-109085 GCF_001813025.1 Pseudomonas sp. HMSC066A08 | reverse complement strand
CCGGCCGGCGCCTGGGTGATGCCGCCGGTCCAGGCGGGAATGCTGCCGGCGGCGTTGCCGGCCTTCTCCGCGCCCAGCGGGGTGAGGCTCGACTTCAGTTGCGCCGCCTCGCCGGCGGAAACGCCGGCCAGCGCGCCGCCGCTGCCCAGTGCCAGCGCCAGGGAAGCGCCGATCAGCAGGTGCTTGTTCAACATGAGGGTTCTCCGTGTGAGGTGCCGGGCGCTCGCGGCGCCCGTGTCGTTATCGGTTCGGTCAGAAGGAGTACTTGACGGTCAGGCCGATGTTGTCGCGGTCGCGGATGTTGTTGTTCTGTCCGCCGCCGTAGAACTCGGTGTACTGCAGTTCGCCTTCCAGGCTGTTCAGGTAGGTGGCCTTGATCCCCAGGGTGTAGGCCTTGCGACCTTCGATGAAGTTGCCGGTCTGGTAGGAGTTGCCTTCGAAGTCGTCCTTGTAGACCACGTAGGGCGACACGTTGACCCCGGCGAACACGTCGTTCCAGGTGCCGCTGAGCAGCAGGGTGTAGCCGTAGGCGTTGCGGTTCACCTGGTCGCCACGGTCGCCGCCGGAAACGTACGAGTTGTTGCCGCGCCCGGCGTAGTAGCGGGTGCTGCCGTCGTAGGCGGTGTACTTCAGGCTGCTGCCGCGCAGGTGTTCCGAAGCCAGCTCGGCGACGCCTGTCAACGAGTCGAAGCTCAGCGACGGGCCGAAGTTGTAGATGGTCCCGAGGGAGGTGTTGAACGCCTCGACCCGCTCGTAGTTGTGGATCTGCCCGCCGAGGCCGACCATCTGCCCGCCGACGTTGATCTGCCCGCCGTTGGCGGCTTCCGCCGCACCGTGGGCGAGGTCGCCGATCAGGTCGTTGGTGGCGGCGATGCCGATCGGCAGGTTCGGCCGATAGGCCAGCTCGCCGAACACCGAGGCGTCTCCCACCGTGGTGTTGAAGCTGAAGCCGTACATGCGGATGTCTTCGGCGAACTCGCGGCGGGCATTGATGTTGCCCATCACGTCGGCGGTCACCAGGCCGTTGGCCAGGGCTTCGGCGAGGTTGCCGGCGATCGGCCGCAGGGTATTGGCCAGCGCCGCCAGGTCGGCCCCGGCATAGTCGCCGATGTCGGCGTACAGGGTCGGCTCCTTGGAGTGGTAGTTGACGAAGTAGAAGCCGAACTCGGTGCTGTTCAGTTCCTCGGCGATGTAGCGGAAGGCCACGCCGAACTGGCCGTCGTTGCGCGCGTTGAGGTCCTTGCCGATGGACGACACCTTCATCACGTTGCCGTAGGCCGGGGTCACGCCGTTGGCATAGAGGCCGGTGTTCTTCAGCGCGCCGCTGAGCAGCGGATTGTTGCCCAGCGCCTGGTACAGGCCGATGACGTTGCCGAAGCCGGGCACCGGGGTGTCCAGCGCGGTGCCGGTGAAGTCGCTGTAGCCGGTGTTGCCGCCGTCGGCGAACAGGTCGGTCTCGGAGAAGTAGGTGCCGACCGGGTCGAGGCGGGTTTCCTTCCAGTTCCACTGGTAGAAGGTTTCCATCGACAGGTTGTCGGTCAGGCCGATGTTGAAGCTCAGCGCTTCCACCGGCATCAGCACTTCCTTGAGCTCGGAACCGGGCAGGCGGTACTTGGCGGCGTCCACCGGGTTGGTGGTGTTGACCCCGCCGCGGTAGAAGATGCCCTCGCCCCAGTTGAATACCTGGCGGCCGAAACGCGCGCTCAGCGGCATGTTGCCGATGTCCCAGCTGCCGTAGACGTAGGCATCGAGGATTTCCACCTTGTGCCCGGCGATGTCGCGGGTCTGGCTGGTGAAACGGTCGTCGTGGGGATAGCTCTGGCTCGGCTGCGATGGATCGTTGTGGCTGTAGTAGTCGTTGCGCTTGTCCATGATCTGGGTGTCATAGAACGCCGTGCCGCGGATGAACACACCATAGTTGCGCCAGGTCGCCTCCAGGTCCGAGGTGATCTTGTAGACCTCGGAAACCAGGCCGGTATCGAAGTTGCGGTTGCCGTCGTTGGTGTTGATGTCGTTGTTGCTCTTGTCCTGCCCCTGCACCCGCCACAGGGTGCCGTAGGACAGGGTGGTATCGAGCGAACCGGACACCTCGTTGTCGAGGAAACTGAATTCGACGGCCTGGGCCTGGCCGCCCAGCAGCGGCAGCAGCCCGGCGAAGGCGAAGCCGGCCCGGGCCGGCGCGGAGCGCAGCCGGGGCTGGCGGTTGGGGATGTACATCGGGAACTCACTCCATGTGGTCATGCGTTGGGCGCCGCCACTGCGGGCGGTTCGCCGTTCGGCCGTTTCTCTGCGGCCTTGTTATGGGTGGTCGCGGCGTCACCGGCCTAGCATCGACGAAAGGGAACCGCGCGACGAGGCAGTGCAACCGGGATGCCAATTCAACGGAATCCTCCAGGCAATTCAATGGATTGCGAAAAAACAGGACTTCCTGCGGGATGACTGTTCATTCACTGACCAGAAAACAGGAAGTGTCCGACAAAACGCGCCAGGCGAATTTCGCCGGTGGCGCGAAAAGTCCCTTCGCAGAGCCTGCGCAGGGAGGTTCGCGAAACACGATTAAGCGGACTCCATCAATGGAAAACAGTGAAGCGATTCCCAGAAGTAACAAAGGGCGTTACCAGCCAGTGGCCAGTAACACCCTCTTCCGGGTGAAGCTGGCGGATCAGGCCAGGCTCTTGCTCACCACTTCGTAGACGTCGCTGGACAATTCGCCAGAGGCCAGGATGCGTTCCAGCTCGCCGCGCATCAGCGCCTGCCGCGCCTCGTCGTACTTGCGCCAGCGGGTCAGTGGCACCAGCAGGCGCGAGGCGATCTGCGGGTTGAGTGCGTTGAGCACGATCACCTGGTCGGCGAGGAAGCGATAGCCGGCGCCGTCAGGACGATGGAAGTTGACCAGGTTCTGGTTGGCGAACGCGCCGATCAGCGCGCGCACCTTGTTCGGGTTCTTCAGGGTGAAGGCCGGGTGCTGCATCAGCGCCTGGACCCGCTCCAGCCCGCCCGGCAGCGGCGAGCCGGCCTGCACGCTGAACCACTGGTCCATCACCAGCGGGTCATCCTTGAAGTAATCGGCGAACATGGCCAGGGCCTTGCCCTTCTCCGCCTCGAAGCCGGAATTGACCAGCACCGCCAGGGCGGTCAGGCGCTCGGTCATGTTGTCGCAGCCTTCGTACTGCTCCAGGCAGGCGGCGAGGATTTCCTCCCGGCCCGACAGCGACAGGTAGGACAGCGCGATGTTCTGCAGGCTGCGCCGGGCTATGTGCGAGGCCTCGGCGAGGTAGGCGGTGTCGCGGGAAATCTTGCGGTTGGCCTGGTAACGCTGCCACAGCGGCTCGAACAGCGCTTCGCCGATACGCTGGCGGGCGAATTCGCGGGCGGCATGGATCGCGTCGACATCGGCGACTTCGCTGATCTCGGTGAGATAAGCCTCGCTGGGCAGCGAGAGCATCTCGGCGACCATCGCCTGGTCCAGCGCCTCGTCCGCCAGGAGGGTGCGGTAGGCCTCGATCAGGCGCGGGTCGAGTACCAGTTGCTCGCCGCGCTGGTGCTGGCCGATCAGCTCCTGCAGGACCTGCACCGAGAGCTGTTGGCCGGCCTCCCAGCGGTTGAAGCCGTCGCTGTCGTGCTGCATGAGGAACAGCAACTGGTCGCGGCTGTAGGGGAAGCTCAGTTTCACCGGCGCGGAGAAGCCGCGCAGCAGCGATGGCAGCGGCTGCTCCGGCACCTCGACGAAGACGAAGCGCTGCTCGGCCTCGGTCACCGCCAGCACGCGGTTGCCGCCCTGGGCCGCGGCCTCGCCCTCCAGGCGCAGCGGAAGTTCGTTGCCCTGGCCATCGAGCAGGCCCAGTTCCAGCGGGATGACGAAGGGTTCCTTGCTCGGCTGGCCGGGAGTCGGCGGGCAGCTCTGGCGCACCGTCAGGGTGTAGCGGCGGGCGGCGGCGTCGTACTCGCCTTCCACCGCCAGGCGCGGAGTGCCGGACTGGCTGTACCAGCGCTTGAACTGGGTCAGGTCGACGCCATTGGCGTCTTCCATGGCCTTGACGAAATCGTCGCAGGTCACCGCCTGGCCGTCGTGGCGCTGGAAGTACAGGTCCGAGCCCTTGCGGAAGCCTTCGGCGCCGAGCAGGGTGTGGATCATCCGCACCACTTCCGAGCCCTTCTCGTAGACGGTCAGGGTGTAGAAGTTGGAAATCTCGATGAACGAGTCGGGGCGCACCGGATGCGCCATCGGCCCGGCGTCCTCGGCGAACTGGTTGGTGCGCAGGAAGGCGACGTCCTCGACGCGCTTGACCGTGCGCGAGTTCATGTCGGCGGAGAACTCCGAGTCGCGGAATACGGTGAAGCCTTCCTTGAGCGACAGCTGGAACCAGTCGCGGCAGGTCACCCGGTTGCCCGACCAGTTGTGGAAATACTCATGCGCCACCACGCCCTCGACCCGCTGGTGGGCGGCGTCGGTGGCGGTTTCGGCGCGGGCCAGGACGCAACTGGAGTTGAAGATGTTGAGGCCCTTGTTCTCCATCGCGCCCATGTTGAAGTCGTTGACCGCGACGATCATGAAGATGTCCAGGTCGTACTCGCGGCCGTAGACCTCCTCGTCCCAGCGCATCGACTTCTTCAGGCTGTCCATGGCGTGCTGGACCTTGTCGATGTTCTCCGGCTCGACGTAGATGCGCAGCGCCACGTCGCGCTGGCTCATGGTGCGGAAGCTGTCCTCGACGCACCAGAGGTCGCCGGCGACCAGGGCGAACAGGTAGGCCGGCTTCCTGAACGGGTCTTCCCAGGTCGCCCAGTGCCGGCCGTTGCCTTCGGAACCGCTGGCCACCGGGTTGCCGTTGGAGAGCAGCACCGGGTAGCGCTGCTGTTCGGCGCTGACGGTGGTGGTGAAGCGACTCATCACGTCGGGACGGTCGAGGTAATAGGTGATCTTGCGGAAACCCTCGGCCTCGCACTGGGTGCAGAACATCTTGCCGGACTTGTACAGGCCTTCCAGCGCGGTGTTGCTCTCCGGATGGATACGCACCGTGCTCCTGAGGACGAACTCGGCCTGCCGCGGTTGCACCGCGAGCTGCTCGTCGTCCAGCTGGTAGTCCTCCGCGCCGAGCGCCTGGCCGTCCAGTTCAAGCGCCAGCAGCTCCAGTTGCTGCCCATGCAGCAGCAGCGGCGGCAGGCCGGCGCCGCGCTCGGGGTTGCGCCGCAGCTTCAGCTCGGCGTGTACCAGGCTGTGGTCTTCGAACAGTTCGAACTTCAGGTGGGTCTCGTCGATCAGGTAGTCCGGCGCCTGATAGTCCTTGAGGTGGATGACTTTCGGTTGCTCGGTGCGCATGGCTTGTGGCCCTTCTACTCAGTGATGCACGGCGATCTGGTAGGCCGTGTATTTGCGAATGTTGATCACCCCGGTGTCGAGGATCAGGTACTGGCCCTTGATACCGCGAAGCGTGCCTTCGACGATAGGCGTTTTTTCCAGGTCGAGGCTGGCGACCTTGCTCGGATAGGCCTCGACCGGGTAGGCGATCTCGAGCGGATCGAGGTCGGTAACCGGTTGGATCGCCTGCAGGCCGAAACGTTGCTGCAATTCGCGCAGGCCGTCGGCGCACTGGTCGAACAACTGCTCGCGGACTGCCGCCAGGTCGACCGGCTCGGCTTCGCCCTTGAGCATGGCCCGCCAATTGGTGCGGTCGGCGACCTGGCTGCGCAGCAGGTCTTCCACCAGGCCGGACTGCTGGCGGGTGGCCACGCGCAGGATCGGCAGCGCCTGGCGCGCGCCCTGGTCGATCCAGCGGGTGGGAATCTGGCTGGCGCGGGTGATGCCGACCTTCACCCCGGAGGAGTTGGCCAGGTACACCACGTGATCGGTCATGCAGAACCGCTCGCCCCACTCCGGTTCACGGCAGGTGCCCTGCTCGTAGTGGCACTTCTCCGGGCTGACGATGCAACTGTCGCACTGCGCCAGCCGGGTGAAGCAGGGATAGCAATAGCCCTGGCTGAAACTCTTCTTCGTCTTGCGGCCGCAATGGGTGCAGAAGATGCTGCCGAGGTACTCCAGGCGCAGCGGCCGGCCGATCAGCGGGTTCACCGCGACTTCGCGGTCGTCGAGGCGGAAGGCGTATTGCACGGGCGCATTGCTTTCCAGGCGCGCCGTCATCTTGCTCAGCGCGCCGCGGGCGATTTCTTCCATCAGTGCACGGAGTCCGACTTGAACAGGATGTTCGGGATCGGCTCGTCGGAATGCGAGGAGCAGTGCTGCGGGCCCATGTAGCCGGTGCGCTCCTCCTCGGGGAGGTTCTGCAGCTCCCAGGCGATCACCGCCTGCAGGCAGAGTTCCTTCTGCTCCTGGGTCAGCTTGCGGCCGTCCGGCCACTTGCCGATCTCGATGGCCAGCTTGAGGTTCTGGTAGATCTCTGGAGTGATGTTCTCGATCGCTTGGTTGAAGGACGACATGGCCGGCTCCGGTGAAAAGGCGTACCGGCCATTCTACCGGGCCGGGGCCGGCGGCGCACATCGAAGCTGCCGCAGCCCCTCGCTCAACGGCGACGCCGCGCCAGCAGGCCGCCCAGCAAACCGCTGAGGCAACCGGCCAGCAGCCCGCCAACGTGCGCGCCGTTGGCGATGGAGCCGAAGCCGAGCAGGTCGATCACCCCGGACAGGCACACCAGCAGCCAGATCAGCATCATCGCCACGACGCCCCTGGGCAGGCGATAGGCCTGGTTCGGCGCCAGGTACTGGAAGATCCAGCAGTGCCCGAGCAGGCCATAGAGCACCCCGGACAACCCGCCGAACAGGCTGGCGCCGCTCACCGCGTACTGCACCACGTTGGACACCAGGCCGAACAGCAGGGTCAGGCCGAGCAGCATCGGGCGGCCCTGGCGGAATTCGATGCGCCGGCCCAGCTCCCAGAACCACATGGCGTTCATCGCCAGGTGCAGCCAGCCGAAGTGGATCAGCATCGGCGTGAACAGCCGCCACCATTGACCCGCCGCCAGGCTCTCGGCCAACGGCGTGAACAGCGCGTACTGGCCCTGGATACGGAAGTCCTGGAAGGTCAGCCAGCGCATCGTCGCGAAGTTGTCGCCAAGGTAGGTGACGGCGGCGACGACGAAGGTCAGCAGCAACACCGCGGCGGTCATCGGGCTCATCCGCAGTTGCCGGACGAAACCCTGTCCCGCCGGTCGCGGCGCGGCCTCCAGGGTCGCCTGCGGATCGCCTTCGGGATAACGCCGGTACAACTCGCGGACCTGCTCGGCGAGCCGCTCGTCGGGCACCCAGAGGACCTGCTGGCCGGATTCCTCGCTGACCCGGTGCGGCACGTTCAGACGCCGCAGCAGGCCGACGAAGCCGGCCAGGTCGACCGACAGGGGAAACTTCAGGACCTGCACCGCGCTCACTCGTCAGCCTCCGGCCGCTTCACTTCGACCCAGACGAACTTGTGCCGGTCCAGGCGGGTTTCCTCATCCAGGCGGTAGGCCGCCAGCTTGCCGTACATCACCGCGCTGTAGTCCAGGCAGGCCAGGTTCGGCCGGATCGGCGCCGGCGTGCCGCGTCGCCAGTAGTGGCCGACGAACAACAGCGGTTCGTCGGAGCCATAGGTCAGCAGGCTGGACTTCTGCTCCTCGCTGAGCGGCTCACGGGCGATCGCTTCGGGCAACGCGTCGGGCTGGAAGACGATATCGCCGTAGGTGCGCGGCGCCTCGTCCTCGACCCAGAACTTGGTGCGGAAGAAGGCGCGCGTATAGCCATCGCTGCTGGTCAGGGTGGCGCCGTGCGGCAGGCGCATGTCGGTGCCGCGCAGCAGGCGGTTGCAGGCCAGGTCGGCGAAGCTGCCGGGCTCCGCCGACTCCTGCAGGAAGGCTTCGCTGATCCGCCCGTCGGGGAACTGCCGGCGCAGGGTCGCGATCAGCTCGCCATCCCAGCAGGCATGGACCATGCGGAAGCGCCCGGCATCGAGGAACAGCGGCAGTTGCTGGAACCAGCCGAGGAAGTCGCGCCAGTCGGCATCGTGGCCCTCGAACTGCTCGAGGGTCTCCTTGATCAGCCGGGCATGCCGCGGCGTATGCTCGCGGACGTACTGGCGGCCGCTGCCGGGCGCCGCCGGGGTGCTCCAGCCGAGCGCGTTGAATTCGTGGTTGCCCATGATGCACAGCGCCTCGCCGGCGTCGACCATCGCGTGCACCCGGTGCAGGGCCTCGCGGATGCGCGGGCCGCGGTCGACGATGTCGCCGAGGAACAGCGCCTGGCGCCGCGGATGGCGCCAGACGCCGCCCTGCAGGCGGTAGCCGAGCAGGTCGAGGAGGCGGTCCAGGGTATGCGCGCAGCCGTGGACATCGCCGATCAGGTCGTAGCCACGTCCGGGGTCGAGTTGCATCAGTCGCCTCCGCCCAGGCGGCTGCCCCAGCCGAGCTTGGTCCGGCAGATCTCGTAGTAGTTGTGGTCGATGGGGTGGATCAGGCGCAGCTTCTGCGGCTTCTTGCTGATCGTCACGGTATCGCCGGGGGCGCAGGTGAAATGGTTCTGCCCGTCGCAGGAGACCTGCGGGTAGATCTGCATGTTCGGCGACACGACGATCTTCAGCTCGCTGTTGCCGTCCACCACGATCGGGCGGCTGGAAAGCATGTGCGGGTACATCGGCACGATGACGATGGCATCCAGCTTCGGATGCATGATCGGACCACCGGCGGACAGCGCGTAGGCGGTGGAGCCGGTGGGCGTGGCGACGATCAGGCCGTCGGCCTTCTGGCTGCAAACGAACTGGCCGTCGATATACAGCTCGAACTCGATCATCCGGGTCGACTTGCCCGGGTGCAGGACCACGTCGTTGAGCGCATCGCCCTGCCCCATCGAGTCGATACCGCGACGCACCTGGGCATCGAGGAGGAAGCGGCTCTCGACGATGTATTGGCCGTCCAGCACCTCGCCGACCTTGGCCTCCAGTTCATCCGGGCGGATGTCGGTGAGGAAGCCCAGGCTGCCGCGGTTGATCCCCAGCACCGGCACCTTGTGCCGGGCCAGCGCGCGGGCCGCGCCGAGCATGCTGCCATCGCCGCCGACCACCACCACCAGGTCGCAGATCTCGCCCATGATCTTCCGCGAGCAGGTCTGCAGGCCGTGTCCGGGCAGGACTTCGGCGATGGTGTCCTCGAGGATCACATGCAGGTGGCGATCGATCAGGAATTTCTTCAGCCGGCGGATAGTGTCCAGCACCTGGGTGCTGCCGAGGCGGCCGATGATGCCGATATTGCGAAAGGGTTCCATGCGGTTCCTGCGAAAAGCTGGCGGGCGGGATAGAGCGGATTATGGGCGAAAGCCGCGGACAGCGGCAAACCCGCGCATGTGCGGGAAATCGCCGCGAACGGCGCAACCCGGCTAACCTCTGGGTATGACGCTGCTGACCGAACTGCTCGACGAATTGCGCCAACCGGCCGTCCGCGACCTGGCCTGGACCCTGCTCGCCCCGCCGTTGCTGTGCCGGACCCCGGAGCCGCAGCGCCATCCGCTCGCCGCCAGCCGCTGGCGCCAGGAGCCGGAGCGCCTGGCCGCCTGGTTGCGCGAACAGGAGCGACAGCCGCAGCACCTCGCCGCCTGGCTCGCGCAATGGCCACGGCAGCGTCTCGGCCTGTACTACGAACATCTCTGGCAATTCGCCCTGGAACAGGCCCCGGACGTGCGCCTGATCGCCGCCAACCTGCCGGTGCGCGACGGCGGGCATACCCTTGGCGAGCTCGACCTGCTGCTGCGGGACGACGACGGCATCCACCACCTGGAACTGGCGATCAAACTCTACCTGGGGCCCCAGTCCGGCCCCGGCGACTGGCTCGGGCCCGGCGGCCAGGACCGCCTGTCGCGCAAGCTGGAACACCTCTGCCGACACCAGTTGCCGCTGGCGGCGACCCGCGAGGGTCGCCAGGTGCTGGCCGCCCATGGCGCCGAGTCGGCCGTTTCCGCATTGTGGCTGAGCGGCTACCTGTTCCATCCCTGGCCCGGGCCGGGCAGCCTGCCCGCCGACATCGAGCCACGGCATCTGCGTGGCCGCTGGCTCCGCCAGCGCGACTGGCCGGCGTACCTGGCCAGCCTGGCCGGACCGCAGGCCGGGCAGCATTGGCTGCATCTGTCGCGCGAGCACTGGCTGGCGCCGGCCATGCGGCGGCAGGACCCGCTCGACCCACCGCGCGACGGCGCCTGCTGGAACATCGCCTTCGCCGGCGAGGCACGTCCGCAAATGCTGGTAAGGGTGGTGCCGCGCGACGGCTACTGGGTAGAGGCCGAGCGCCTGTTCCTGGCCAGCGACGACTGGCCGCCGGGGCTCAGCCTGTGGGGTAGCGCGCGCCAGGCCGCGGATGCCTGATCAGAGCAACGCCAGCAAACGCTCCTGCAATGCCCGGCGGCCCTGCAGGCCTCCGCTGTGCAGCGCCACCAGCCGGCTGCCGCGAGCCACCGCGCCGCTCTCCACGGCCTCGCGCAGGGCGAGCAGTAGCTTGCCGGTGTACAGCGGTTCGAGGGCGACGCCGCTGGCCGTCTCGAACTCGACGATGAACCGCGCCAACCCCCCATCGAGGCGGGCGAAACCGCCACGACTGGCATCCAGCAGGCGATAGCCGGCATCGGCCCAGCCCGCCTCGGCAAGGGTCGCCGCGACCTGGGCGGCGACGCCGTGGTCCTCCGGCACCGCCAGCGCGCCCACCACGGGATGCCGCCCGGCCTCGCCGAGCACCAGGCCGGCCAGTGTCGTACCGGTACCGGCGGCCACCCAGATCGCGTCGTAATCGTCCCAGCCGAGCGTCGGCAACTGGGTCGCTATGCGCTCCACCAGCCCGATGCAACCGCGCGCGCCCAGCAGCCCGCCACCGCCTTCGGCGACCGGCAGCAACCCTGGGTATCGTTCCCGCCAGGGAAGCCAGAAGCCGGCGACATGCCGCTGGCGATAGCCGCCGTAGCCGAGCCAGTGCAGTTCCATGCCGAGACTGCGCAGGTCGCGCACCGTCGGCGTATCGGCTTCATGTCCGCGCAACAGGCCGACGCAACGGAAACCGAAACGCGCGCCGGCGCCGGCCAGCGCGTGCAGGTGGTTGGAATGGGCGCCGCCGAGGCTGATCAGTCCGTCCAGCCCCTGCTCGCGGGCCAGCGCCAGGTGTGGCGCGAGCTTGAACCCCTTGTTGCCGGAGATCAGCGGATCGGCCTGGTCCAGGCGCAGCAGCGCCAGTTCGACCCCGGCCCGTTGCAGCCAGTCGAGTTCGAGACGCTGCAAGGGTGTATGCGGTGACCAGTGGGGAAACGGCAAGGAGTCAGCTCACGGTGCGCAGGCGCCCGGTGGTCTTGTGCCGGGCGCAGCAGTTGGTGTCGCCGGCGACGAAGCGCGCCGGGTTGTCGACCCGGTCGAGCGGCAGGTTGCAACGTTCGCCGCCAGGCAGCAGCGCCTCGCAGCGCGGCTGCTGGAAGTGGTCCAGCCACTGACGGTACTGGCTCTCGGAGACGAAGCACTTGGCCGCCGCGTAGGCCAGCGGATTGTCCTGGTAACGCGGGATGTCCTGCAAGGGGATGGTCAGGTGCCCGGCGCCGGGATGGTAGGCGACGAATACCACGCCCTGGCCGGATAGACGCTCCAGCAGTTGCTCCGGCCCCTGGGCGGCCAGACGGTCGCGCTCGGCGCGCAGCTCGGCCAGTTCCTGCTCCAGTTGCTGGTCCAGCTCATTGCGGTAGGCCAGTTCGACGTCGCGGATCGAGACCTGCTCCTTGTAGCCGGCCACCGCCGCCGCCACCCGGGCCTCCAGTTCGTCGGCGAACTCCGAGCGCAGCAGGTCGGTCTCGTTGCGCCCCTGGTTCTCGATGAAACGCAGTTGCCGGGTCAGTTCCTCGCGGTTGCGCTGGAACTGCTCGCCCTGCTCCAGCAGACGCTGCTGCAACTCGGCGTTCTCCCGCGCCTGGCGCTCCAGGGCCTGCTGCAGGCTGAGCACTTCGCTGCGCAGGATGTCCAGTTGCCCGCGGGCGTCCTGTTCGCGCCTGGCCAGTTCCTCTTCGTGCTGCCGGGCGAGCCCGGCCAGGCGCTGCTCCTGCTGCCGGGCCAGGGCGGCGAGCTGTTGCCGCTGCTGCTTGACCAGTTGCGCCAGGCGCGCCGTCTGCTCGTCCTCCTGCTTGCGCGGAGGCTCCGCGGGCGGCGCCTTCGCTGCGGCGGGACCGGCGGCGTACCATTGTTCTTCGGCGGCCATCTGCAGCCGCTGCGGCTCCACCGCGGCAGGCTCTTCGTCCACCAGCAGGCCCAGCTGGTTGCGCCTGAGCGCGTCGCGGATGAGCACGAAATGGTTGCGTCCGGCGCTGCTCTCCGGGTCCCAGAGGTGCATCTGGTGCCAGGACACCGGGCACTGGCTGCGACAGGCCAGGCGGATCGGCCCGCCGCCCATGTCGGGGCCGCGTCCGGCGCGTTCGGCGAGGTTGCGCAGAGGCAGGTTCCAGCCGGTGTCGGCGCCGCCCTGCTCGTCGAAATCGAGATAGAAGAACACCGCCGCCCGCGCCTGCAGGCGCGGATTGATCAACACATAGGCCAGGTGCATCTGCCGGTCGGCGTATTCCGGCATGCGTACCAGGCCATCGAGCAGCGCCTCGAATTCGGGATACAGCATTTCCTTGCAGACGCCGCTGTCGTTGAAGAACAGCACGGCCTCCGCCATCTGTGGCTTTTTCTGCATGCTCATCGCTAACCCTCGAACGCCTGGCGAGGCGGCCCGCATCCGGCAGTACCCATCTGGCATGTCACCTGAAAAACAGGCGCTATCTCGTTGTTCGGGCAAGTCTAGGGGAAAAAATGTCGCGGGCAATGTGACTGGGTTGGCAGACACCCGGGCGATGCCGGACGGCCCGCCGAGCGGTAGGGGAAATTGTGAAGCGGTCGGGTTTTGAGCGGACGGAGATCACCGTGGCAGAGCGCCACCGTTCACCGAACCGGTGCGCAGCGCCCCGCCGCGCCGACGAGCGCGGACAGGGGCGATACGCAGAACCTGTGCGAGCTGGAGAAAAGCCGTTTTCAACGCAGTTTCTCCGCTACGCAACAGATCGCGGAAAGGTTCTCAGAGTTCGGCGGCCAGGCGCGAACCCTGGTTGATGGCGCGCTTGGCATCCAGCTCGGCGGCGACGTCGGCGCCACCGATCAGGTGCACGCTCTGGCCGGCCGCCAGCAGGCCGTCCTGCAACTCGCGCAGCGGGTCCTGGCCGGCGCAGACGATCACGGTATCCACCGGCAGCACCTGCGGCTCGCCCTCGGCGACACGGATATGCAGGCCGGCGTCGTCGATCCCGAGATACTCCACGGCATTCACCATCTGCACCTGCTTGTTCTTCAGGCCGGCGCGATGGATCCAGCCGGTGGTCTTGCCGAGGCCGTCGCCGACCTTGCTCTTCTTGCGTTGCAGGAGAAACACCTGGCGCGCCGCCGGATGCACCTCGGCCTTGACCCCGGCGATGCCGCCGCGGGCCTCCAGGCGGGTATCGATCCCCCACTCCTTCCAGAACGCCTCGCGCTCCAGGCTGGTGGACGGACCGGCATGGGTGATGAATTCGGAGACGTCGAAGCCGATGCCGCCGGCGCCGATCACCGCCACCTTGCCACCCACCGGCTTGCGCTCGAGGATCGCATCCAGGTAGCTGATCACCTTCGGATGCTCGATACCGGGGATCGCCGGCGTGCGCGGAACGATGCCGGTGGCGAGGACGATCTCGTCATAACCGCCCGCGACCAGGTCGTCCACGTCGACCCGGCGGTTCAGGTGCAGTTCGACACCGGTGCTCTCCAGCTTGTTGCGGAAGTAGCGCAGGGTCTCGTGGAACTCTTCCTTGCCGGGAACCCGCTTGGCCACGTTGAACTGCCCGCCGATCTCGCCGGCGGCGTCGAACAGGCTGACCCGGTGCCCACGCTCGGCGGCCACGGTGGCGGCGGCCAGGCCGGCCGGACCGGCGCCGACCACGGCGATCTTCTTCGGCCTGGTGGTGGGGATGTAGTTCAGCTCGGTTTCGTGGCAGGCGCGCGGGTTGACCAGGCAACTGGTCAGCTTGCCGCCGAAGGTGTGGTCGAGGCAGGCCTGGTTGCAGCCGATACAGGTGTTGATCCGTTCGGCGTGGCCGGCGGCGGCCTTGTTGACGAAATCCGGGTCGGCGAGGAACGGCCGGGCCATGGAGACCATGTCGGCATCGCCCTCGGCCAGGACCTTCTCCGCCACCTCGGGAGTGTTGATGCGGTTGGTGGTGATCAGCGGGATGCCGACCTCGCCGCGCAGCTTGGCGGTGACCTTGGTGAAGGCCGCGCGCGGCACCTTGGTGGCGATGGTCGGGATACGCGCCTCGTGCCAACCGATGCCGGTATTGATCAGGGTCGCGCCGGCCTTCTCGACGGCCTTCGCCAGCAGCACGATCTCGTCCCAGCTGCTGCCGCCCTCGACCAGGTCGAGCATGGACAGGCGATAGATGATGATGAAGTTCGGCCCCACCGCCTCGCGCACCCGGCGGACGATCTCCACCGGCAGGCGCATGCGGTTCTCGTAGCTGCCGCCCCAGCGGTCGGTGCGCTGGTTGGTGTGCCGCACGAGGAACTGGTTGATGAAGTAGCCTTCCGATCCCATGATCTCGACGCCGTCGTAGCCGGCGACCTGGGCCAGGCTGGCGCAGTTGACGAAGTCGGCGATCTGCTTCTCGATGCCTTCCTCGTCGAGTTCCTTGGGCTTGAACGGATTGATCGGCGCCTGGATCGCGCTCGGCGCCACCTGCTTCGGGCTGTAGGCGTAGCGGCCGGCATGCAGGATCTGCATGCAGATCTTGCCACCCGCCTCATGCACCGCCTGGGTCACGATCCTGTGCTTCTCCGCCTCTTCCGGCGTGCTCAGCTTGGCCGCGCCGGAATACACGCCGCCCTCCTCGTTCGGGCCGATGCCGCCGGTGACCATCAGGCCGACGCCACCGCGGGCGCGTTCGGCGAAGTACGCCGCCATGCGCTCGAAGCCCTGCGGCTTCTCTTCCAGGCCGGTGTGCATGGACCCCATCAGGGTGCGGTTGCGCAGGGTGGTGAAGCCGAGGTCCAGCGGGGCGAGCAGGTGCGGATAGGGAACGGCGGCGGTCATCGGGGGTCTCCACATCGGGCGAAACGCGTTCACGGATATGCCGCGGCCTCGGGCGCAATGCGCGGGACGGGCAGCGGTCGGTATGGCGACGACTCTAAGGAGCGCCACCGGAGCGCTCAATGATCCTAAATGACAAGTTACTGATCGGAATGCACAGGGATGCTTGGCAAGCCGACGCCACTCCCCTACCCTGTGGGCTGCCTTGGAGACCCGCATGCGCAAGCTGATCTTCCTGATCCTGATCACCCTCTTCGCCGCCTACGCCGGCTGGGCCGAACGCCGCCCGGTAGGCCACTACCTGTCCGACCTGCGCAGCCAGGTCAGCGTGGTCCAGGGCCAGCCCGGCGAGCGCGGCAACCTGCTGGCGGTCCAGCCGGAACTGTTCACGCCGGACTACCAGAGCGCCGAACGGTTGCAGCTGAAATTCCACGCCTACCTGGAAAATGCCCGCCGCCAGGGCCTGCTCAACGAGCGCACGGTGGTGGTGTTCCCCGAGCATGTCGGCACCTGGCTGGTGGCCAGCGGCGAGAAGCCCGAGGTCTATGCCGCCGCCGACTGGCCCACGGCGATGGACTGGATGGCCGCGAGCAACCCGCTGAAGGTGGCGCGCGGCTGGATCACCGCGCGCGGCGAACAGCGTCTCACCGACACCCTGTTCCGGATGAAGGCGGTGGACATGGCCCACGACTACCAGACCCTGTTCGGCGGGCTCGCCCATGATTTCAAGGTGACGGTGGTCGCCGGCTCCATCGTCCTGCCCGACCCCGAGGTCGAGGACGGCGAGCTGCGTCCCGGCACCGGCCAGCTGTACAACGTCAGCCTGACCTTCGGTCCCGACGGCCGGCCGCTCGGCCAGCCGCAACGCAAGGTGTTCCCGACCCGCCACGAACTGAGCTACCTCAACAACGGTCGCGGCGAGCGCCTGCAGGTGCTGGATACGCCGGCGGGACGCCTGGGCGTGCTGATCGGCACCGACAGCTGGTACCCGGACACCTACGCCACCCTGGTCGAACAGCGCGTCGAACTGCTGGCGATCCCCGCCGCCCTGAACCAGAGCGGTCGCTGGCAGCAGCCCTGGCCCGGCTTCGATGCCGAGCTGGTTCCCGGCGACGTGCGCCTGGCGCCGAACAGCCTGAGCAACGCCGAGGCCTGGCAGCGCCTGGCGGTCGGCGAGCGCCTGCTGGCCAGCGGTGCGCGCGGCGCCGCCGTAGCCTTCGCCCATAGCCGCCTGTGGAACGTCACCGAAGACGGCCAGAGCCTGCTCGGCTCGGCGCAGGGCATGCGCCAGGCCAATCCCGGCGGCGGTGCGCAACTGGTCAATCTCTGGCTATGAGCGCGCCCCGGGTTCGCCTCGGCGACCTCTCGGTCGGCTTCGTCCAGGCGCTGGCCGATGCCCTGCTCGCCGCCGGCGTCGAGCCCGCGCCGCTGCTCGAACAGTACGGGCTCGACCAGCGGCGCCTGGCCGAACCCGGGGCGCGCCTGTCGATCCCCCGCTACATGCGTCTCGGCCACGCTGCCATCCAGCTCAGCGGCGACCCCGCCCTTGGCCTGCAGATGGGCCGCCTGAGCCGTCTCGGACAGATGGGCCTGGCCGGCGTCAGCGTCGCCCAGGCGCCCAACCTGCGCGCCGCCGCGCGGGCGATGATTCATCTGGAACCGCTTTACGCGCAGAACTACCGGGGCCAGTCGAGCCTGGTGGAAGACGCCGGCGGCGCCTGGCTGCGCTTCTATTCGATCAGCCCCTACAACGCCTACAACCGCTTCGTCGTCGATTCGGTGCTGGCGGGCTGGATCAGCCATCTCGGCGCCCTGGCAAGGCAGCCGTTGAAAGCGGAGCGAGTGGAGATCGAATATCCAGCGCCGCCTTGGGCCGAGCGCTACGAGGCATTCTTCGGCTGCCCGGTGGAATTCGGCGCGCCGACCAACCAGTTGCGCCTGAGCCAGGCCAGCCTGGCCCTGGCGAACGCAGAGCACTGTCCGAGCACCTGGAACCAGATGCTGGAACTCTGCAATCGCGAACTGGAGCAGTTGACCCGCACCCGCAGTTGGCGCGAGCGCGTCAGCCGCCTGCTGGGGCCGATGCTCAATGGCCGCGAGCCGGACCTCGAGGAAATCGCCGCGCGCCTCAAGTTGCCGACCTGGACCCTGCGGCGCAAGCTGGCCGAGGAAGGCACGCAGTTCCGCAGCATCCTCAACGACACCCGCCGCGACCTGGCGATGGTCTACATCCGCGAGACCGACCTGGCTTTCGGCGAAATCGCCTACCTGCTCGGCTTCGCCTCGGCGGAAGCCTTCCAGCGCGCCTTCAAGCGCTGGAGCGGGCAGACGCCCGGCGAATTCCGCCGCGCCCAGCGACAGAGCGCCTGATCACATCTCGGTGGCGTCGTCCGCCGGCTCCGGCAGGTCGCATTCGGCGGCATGCTGCTCCAGCAGTTCTTCCTGGTAGTCGTCCATCGCGGATCACCTTTCGTTCGTCTGTGTCTTACAGCTGTAGACGAGGAAGATGACAGCGGGATTACCGCGCGCGGACCGACGGAGCAGGAAATCCGGCAAACAAGGAGAAAACGGAAGACGCAGGGGACGACGGAAACGAAGAAAGCGGCCAATGGCCGCTTTCTTCGTGGCTCACCCCGCCTCGGCGTGGTGAAGATGTATGGCGCAGCGGACGGGACTCGAACCCGCGACCCCCGGCGTGACAGGCCGGTATTCTAACCGACTGAACTACCGCTGCGCGTCGGCTGGGCAAGATGCCCGGTAAAGCGACTTCCACTCGTTGCAGCCAGGCTGCCCGCCTTCTAGCGGAAGACGGCGAGTTCGGGGTGGTGAACTCGGGAGGGGAAGTGAATGGCGCAGCGGACGGGACTCGAACCCGCGACCCCCGGCGTGACAGGCCGGTATTCTAACCGACTGAACTACCGCTGCGCGTAACTTGCGAGATTGGTGGGTGATGACGGGATCGAACCGCCGACCCTCTGCTTGTAAGGCAGATGCTCTCCCAGCTGAGCTAATCACCCTTCACTCTCGAAGTGGGGCGCATTCTACCGACCGAAAAACCTAAGTCAATGCCCTGATTGAATTTTTTTTGAAATTTCGGTGATCGCCTGTCGCCACGGTCGGCGCCGGGGCCCATGCCGGCCCCAGCCACGGGCCGCTCACTCGACCCGCAGGCTCAGGCGCGCCGAGACCCGGCCGTCGACCTGGCGGTCCAGGCCGGCCTCCGCCACCTGCACGCCCTGCCCGTTCAACTGCTCCAGCCAGGGCAGCAGCTTGGCGAATGGCGCCGGCTGCAGGGCCACCTGCACGGCGCCCTCGCCTTCGTTGTCGAGGCGCTCGACACTCAGTCCGGCCTGGGCCGCCGAAGCCGTGACCATGCCCTGCAGCGCCGCCGGGTCGATCTGCGCCTGCGGCGCCGCGGCATCGGCCTGGCGCACGTTGGGCGCCTGCTGCTGGATGTAGGCATGCAGCGCGCGCTGTTCGGTGAAGTACTGCCGCGCCGACTGCAAATGGCGCTCGGCCGGGCGCCACAGCGCCAGGTAGAGCACCACCAGCAGGAGGAACGCGCCGAGCCAGAGCAGCGCCAGGCGGTCCCGCGCCGGCAGCCCGCGCCAGCGGATCGCCAGCTGCGAGGTTTCCGCCTGGGCCCTGAGGCGCTCGTGGAATTGCGTCATCACCTTCATCTCAACCTCCTATCACCAGGCGCGCACTGACCGTCGAGCCATCGCGGCTGGCCGAGCCCAGTTGCACCGCCAGCCCGGACTCGCTGAGACGCGAACGCAGCCGTTCCAGCACGTCGAAACCGGGAGCCCGCACCTGAAGGGCGACGTCACCGCGAGCGGCGCTGAAGTCCAATTGCTCGACGCTCACCGTCGGTTCGCCGCCGATCACCGTGGCGGCCTGGCCAAGCAGGCCGAGCAACTGGCCCTCGCCACCGCTGCTGGCGCTGTCGGCCAGGTGCTGGTCGAACTGCGCGCGCAGGTTGATCAGCTTGCGGTCCTCGGGAAACAGCTGGCGGTAGAGTTCTGCGCTCTGCGCCGCGTAGCGGTCGCCTTCGCGCTGCAACTGCCAGGCCTGGACCAGGGTGAAGCCCCATTGCAACACCAGCCACAGCCCGACCAACCCCAGCAGCGGCCGCCAGCGGCGCCACTGGCTGCTCTGCTGGCGCGCGGCGAACTCGGCCTGGGCCAGGTCGGTGCCCAGCGGCTGCTCGCTCAGCCAGACGTGCGGATTGCCCGCCAGGGGCTGGACTGCCACCCCTTCCGGGGGCGCCACCTCCTGCGCGGCGAAGGCCCGCTGCGGCGGCGGGCAACTGTCGCGCAGTACCGGCCAATCCTCGCTGCCGCAGGCCAGGCGTACGGCGCCGCTGCCGCCGAGCAGCCAGCGCTCTTCCAGCCAGAACAGGCAACTGCCCTCGCCCGGCAGGCAATCGGCATCGACATGCAGCGAAGCCGGCGCCTTGCCCGCGCCCTCGGCCAGAGCCAGCCAGGCGGCGAGCCAGGTGCGCTGCACGGCGAATACCCGGTGGCGGCCGTCGGCCAGCGCCGGACCAAGGGCAAGGTGCATCTGCTCGACATCGTCGGCCAGTTGTTCCTCCACCGCGAACGGCAGCGACTGGCGCAACCAGCGCGCCTTCTGCGTAGGCAGGTTCACCGCGCAGGCGGTCACCGCCTCCACCGGCAGGTACAGCCGCCAGGGCGCGCGAATCTCCGCCAGCGCCTGGGCGAACGGCGCGCGCCGGCACTCGCCGTCCTGCACCCACCATACCGCCAGTTCCCCATCGGCCCCCGCCGTACCGGCGGGCGGCAGGAACAGCGCACTCACTCCACTCATCGCTCGTCCTTCTTCCAATCGTCGCCGCCCGTCGACGGGATGGGCAGGCCGCCCTGTCCCATATCGCGGGCCATCACGCGTATCTTGCCGTCCTTGCCCCGCTGCAAGGTACTCACCAGCACCTGCCGGCGGTCGCCCAGGCTGACCTCGCTGATCACCTGGAAGTAGCGGGTGCCGACGGCAAAGTTGACGTTACTCGCCTTTGATCCCAACTCGTTCAGGTGCTTACTGAACTCAGTCTTCTCCTGGAAGCCTTCTCGCCCACGAGCCGCCACGATGTTTTCCGCCTGTCCCGGATCGATCTCGAACATGGCGGCCAGCACCGGCACGCTGGCGGTGTTCACGTTCAGCGGCGCATCTTCGGGCAAGGCGCTGACGAACGGCAGCAGGCGTCGATAGTCGGCTTCCGACAATTTCAGCAGGCGCAGCTCGGACACGTCCTTGAAACTGCGGTTGGCGGCGCGGTAGGCCGGCGCCTCCAGCAGGTACTGGTTGTCCTCGGCGCCTTGTTCGCCCTGCGGATTCTGGTCGGCGTCGAGCCAGTCGGCCAGCCGGTCCGGCAAGCCTTGGACGATCTCTTCCTTCATGCCCAGGGTGGCCAGCAGGCGACGGAACTGCTTCACCGAATCCGGCTTGACCTTGCGCTTGCGCACCAGTCCGTTGAGGTTGAAACGCCCGCTGGGGTCCTCGATCCGCACCCGCAGCTCGCCGCCGTCGTCCAGCTTGAACGGCGTCATCGGTCGCGCCCAGGCCTCGCCCAGGTGGTCCACCGGCTCGCGGGTATTCTCGCCGCCCTGGCGCAGGTCGCGGCGCAGCACCGCTTCCGCCAGGCGTTCGCCGCCCAGCGCATAGTGCCAGGCCTGGCGCACGTGCAATTGGTTGGCGCTGCTGCGTATCGCCAACTGCTGGCGGATGATCAGCCCGGCGCAGACGATGGTCACCACCGCCACCACCAGCAGCACGGTGATCAGCGCGACGCCGTTCTGCCCGCGCCTCATTCCGGCGCCCCCGGCATGCCTTCCGGCGGCTGCGGCACTCCGCCCTCGCCGTTCTCGCCATTCTCGCCGCCCGGCTGGCCCTGCGGCTGGTCCTGCTTGAGCGGCGCATCGAGCAGACGCCAGACGCGCACCAGCTTGCCATAGTGGCGGTGCTCCAGGGTCATCTCCACCGCCAGCGGCAGGCTTTCCAGGCGCTCCTCCTCGCTGCCTTCGTCGGTCGGCCAGTGGCCCTGCCAGTTGTGCTCCTTGTCGAGGAAGCGCCAGCTCAGCGCGGTAACCCCGTCCAGCACCTGCTGCACCCGTGGCTTGCTGTCCTGGGCGCGGTCCAGAACCAGCCAGTAGCGGCGTTCGAGGGTCTCCCCGGACAGCGACCAGCGCACCCGCTGCAGGCGCGAGCGCGCCTGGCCGAGCGGGTTGCGCCAGCCGCCACGGGTGAATTCGACGATCCGGTCGTTCTCGCCCTCGCTGAGGAAGGCGCCACGGTTATCGCCCAGTTCGTCGCGTACCGGACGCTCGACCGCCTGGGTCAGGTCGCGCTCCAGCGCGCCCATCGCCCGCACCAGCTCGCGCATACGCTGCTCCTGCACGCGAGTCGCCTGGTCGGTCTGCATCACGCTGTCGAACATGCGGTAGGTGGCCAGGGCCAGCAGGGCGAAAATGGCGATGGCGATCAGCAGCTCGAGCAGGGTGAAGCCCCGCTGTAGCCTCATGGCTGGCTCCCGAGGAAACCGACGAGGCGCGCCGCGGCGCGCTCCTCGATGCTGCCACGCTCGCGGCCGAGGGGCTTCGCCGCGACCCAGACGATCACCCGCCGCATATCCTGCTCGGCGGTGCTGTCGACCTGGGTGCGCCACTCCCAGCGACGCCCGGCGAACTCCAATTCACCCTGGTTGCGGCCACTGGAGGGCGGCGTCTGTTCCAGTTGCAATTCGTTGAGACGGTTGTCGGCGATCCACATCGCCAGGGTCTTGTCTTCCAGCCGCGAGGCGTTCTGCAGGCTGCGCGCGCTGGCACTGAGCACGCTGGCCGCGACCATGGCGAAGATCGCCAGGGCCACCAGCACTTCCAGCAGGGTGAAACCGCGCGCACGCTTCATCGCCGCGCCACCTCGACCCGTGGCAGGCGGAAACCGTCGCTGCTCAGCGACAACGCCCGCCCCTCGGGTCCGCGCTCGGCCAGGCGCAGGCGGAACGGGCTGAGTTCGCCACTGGAGAGGATCAGCAATTGCGGCTGGTCGGTACCTTTCTTCTGCTCCTTCTCACCCTTGCTGCCGGCCAGCACCAGCGGCTGGCCGTCCAGCTCGAAGGTCAGCTCCGCCCACTCCGGCAGGCGGTGGCTGTCGCGCGCCAACGGCAACCAGCGCGCCTTCGCTTCGTCGTAGCGCAGTACCTGGTAGGCATCGCGCTCCAGGCGCAGGCCGTACTCGCGGTTGTCCAGCACGGCCTCGTCGGTCAGCACGCCGATCAGCCCGGCGAGCCGCTCGGCCTCGCTGTCCAGCTCCCGCGAGGTGCTGGCGAAGCCGGTGCTGAGCACCGCCAGGCCGATCAGTACGCTGATGATGACCATCACCACCATCAGCTCGATGAGGGTGAAGCCGCGCGAAGCCCGCATGTCCGGTCAGTTGTCCCAGTTACCGATGTCGGCGTCGTTGTCGCTGCCACCTTCCTTGCCGTCGGCGCCCAGCGAATACAGGTCGAACGGGCCCTTGGTGCCCGGCGCCAGGTACTGGTAGGGATTGCCCCACGGATCGACCGGCAGCTTCTTCAGGTAGCCGTCCTTGTTCCAGTTCTTCGGCTGCGGATTGCCGGTGGGCTTCTTCACCAGCGCCTCGAGGCCCTGCTGGGTGCTCGGATAGGCGAAGTTGTCCAGCTTGTACATGTCCAGCGCGGCAGCGATGGCCTTGATGTCGCCCTTGGCCACGGTGACCTTGGCCTGGTCGGGACGGCTCATCACCTGCGGCACAACCAGGGCGGCGAGGATACCGAGGATGACCACCACGACCATGATTTCGATCAGGGTGAAGCCCGACTGTTGGCGACGCTGCAATGGGCGGCTCTGATTCACGCGATTACCCCACGAGTTGGTTGAGAGAAAGGATCGGAAGAAGAATGGCAAGGACGATGACCAGCACCACCGCGCCCATGAATATCAGCATGAACGGTTCGAACAGGCCGACCATCAGGCCGATCTGCGCCGCCAGGTCGTTCTCCTGGTTGCGCGCGGTGCGCGCCAGCATCTGGTCCAGCTCGCCGGAGCGCTCGCCGCTGGCGATCATGTGCAGCATCATCGGCGGGAACTGCCCGGTGGCTTCCAGCGAGCGGGTCAGGCTGGCGCCCTCGCGGACCTTCTGCGCGGCCTTGACCACTTCGTTGCGGATGATCCGGTTGGCGATCACCTCGGCGGCGATCGCCAGCGCCTCCACCAGCGGCACGCCGCTGCGGGTGAGGATCGCCAGGGTCGAGGCGAAGCGCGCGGTGTCGGTGGAACGCACCAGTCGACCGACCAGCGGCACGCGCAGCAGGAAGCCATGCCAGCGCTCGCGAAAGGCATCCTTGCGCAGCGCGTAGCGGAAGCCGATCACGCCGCCGATCGCCGCAACGAAGGCCAGCGCGCCCCAGGCCTTGACCCAGTCACTGACGCCGATCAGCACACGGGTCAACAGCGGCAGGGTCTGCCCGCTGTCGATGAACACCCGGACCACGTCGGGCACCACGTAGCCCAGCAGAAAGCCGACGATGGCCAGCGAAGCGACCATCAGGATCACCGGATAGAGCAGCGCCAGCTGGATCTTCTGCCGCGACTGCTGGCGCTGCTCGGTGTAGTCGGCAAGTTGCTCCAGCACCGGGCCGAGGTGCCCGGCATGCTCGCCGGCAGCCACCGTCGCCCGGTACAGCTCGGGAAAGGCGGTGGGAAACTCGCGCAGGCTGCCGGCCAGGCTATGGCCTTCGAGGACCTTGGCGCGCACCGCGAGAAGCATCGACTGGATGCGCTGCGAGGTGGACTGCGCCGCCGCGGCGCGCAGCGCCTCCTCGATCGGCAACGCGGCCTGGACCAGGGTCGCCAGTTGCCGGGTCACCAATGCCAGGTCGCGCGCGGACAGTCCGCGGGCGAACGTCAGGCGCCCGCCCTGCCCGCTCTGCTCACGGGTACGGGTGGGCTTCACGTCGAGCGGCGCCAATTGGCGCTCGCGCAGCAACTGGCGGACCTGGCGCGCGCTGTCCGCCTCCAGCACGCCCTTCTGCTGGCGACCGCTGGGGTCGAGGGCGAGGTATTCGAAGGCGGCCATTATTCTTCCCGGGTCACGCGCAGGACTTCCTCGACCGTGGTGACGCCTTCCAGCACCTTGCGCCGACCGTCGTCGCGGATGCTCGGTCCGCTGGTGCGGGCATGCCGGGTCATTTCCTGCTCGGAGGATTCGTTGTGGATCAGCGAGCGCATGTGGTCGTCGAACACCACCAGTTCATAGATACCGGTACGTCCGCGATAGCCATGCTGGTGGCACTCGCCGCAGCCGCGGGCGCGATGCAGGGTCGGCGGCGCGGCGGGATCGACGCCGAGCAGCGCGCACTCGGCCTCGTCGGCGCGGTAGGGCTCCTTGCACGCCGGGCAGAGCACCCGCACCAGGCGCTGGGCCAGCACGCCAAGCATGGAGGAGGACAGCAGGAACGGCTCGATGCCCATGTCTACCAGGCGGGTGATCGCGCCGATGGCGCTGTTGGTGTGCAGGGTCGAGAGCACCAGGTGGCCGGTCAGCGAAGCCTGCACCGCGATCTCGGCGGTCTCCCGGTCGCGGATCTCGCCGACCATCACCACGTCCG
>NZ_KV811305.1:51940-84256 GCF_001813025.1 Pseudomonas sp. HMSC066A08 | reverse complement strand
CGCAGGCCGCGGGCGAAGGTCATGTCGACCTTGGCATTGACCTGGGTCTGGCCGATGCCTTCCAGGTGGTATTCGATCGGATCTTCGACGGTGAGGATGTTCCGCGTGCGGTCGTTGAGCGTGGTCAGGCTGGCGTACAGGGTGGTGGTCTTGCCCGAACCGGTGGGCCCGGTGACCAGCAGGATGCCATGCGGCTTGCGCACGGTTTCGTCCATCAGCCTGCGGTCGCGCTCGCTCATGCCCAGGTGCTGCAGGTTGAGGCGCCCGGCCTGCTTGTCGAGCAGACGCAGCACCACGCGCTCGCCGTTGGCCGAAGGCAGGGTCGAGACGCGGATGTCCACCTCGCGCCCGCCGACCCGCAGGGAAATCCGCCCATCCTGGGGAATACGCTTTTCGGCGATGTCCAGCCGCGCCATGACCTTGATCCGCGATACCAGCAGGGCCGCCAGCTCGCGCTTGGGCTCCAGCACCTCGCGCAGCACGCCGTCGACGCGGAAGCGCACCACCAGGCGCTTCTCGAAGGTTTCCAGGTGGATGTCCGAGGCGTTCTCGCGGATCGCCTCGCCGAGGATCGCGTTGATCAGGCGAATGATCGGCGCGTCGTCCTCCTGCTCCATCAGGTCCTCGGTTTCCGGGACCTGGTCGGCCAGCGCGGCGAGGTCCAGGCTGCCGCCGAGGTCCTCGGCGAGCTGCATGGCCGCCGAGGAGTCATGCTGGTAGGACGCCGCCAGGGCCTGGTTGAAGGCATCCTCGCCGAGCGCCTTGAGCGGCAGGCGGCGGCCGGCGAAGCGCTGCGCCTCGGCGATCGCCGCCAGCTCCACCTGCGGCCGGCAGGCCAACCAGTACTGGTCCTCCAGACACAGGAACAGCAGGCCCTGGCGTTTGGCGAAGCTGAACGGCAGACGCCGTGGCGGTGCGGCCGGCTCGGCGATATCGGGTAACGGGGCTGTCATCATGGATGCCTTATAGCGGTAACCTTACAGAAGTATCTTGGTCGTATATGACCACTGAACGGTTACCGTCAGTATTGTTAGTTGTTAGTCATTTTGTGCGGCCGGTCCCGGGTTCCTCTTGCAGAAATATCCTGGCGAACCGTTATCTTAAGCACAAGCGTGCCTGGCCCGGCCAGTCACACCTATTGATAGAAGTAGGTAGCCTACCGGCAACGAACTGCTATGATCCCTCGGCGATCTTCAGACATAACGATAAAGACCAGGAGTGATGTATTGCCTTTCTCCGGCGCCTCTTCCCGCTGGCTGCAGCGGTACGCCCCGGCCCTTCTGGCTGTTGCCCTGATCATCGCCATGAGCATCAGTCTCGCCTGGCAGGCCGCCGGCTGGTTACGCCTGCAACGCAGCCCGGTGGCCGTCGCCGCCTCGCCGGTCAGCCACGAATCGACCCGCAGCGACCCGACCCGCCTGGCGCGCCTCTTCGGCACCAGCGCCCAGGACCCCAACGCCCCGCCACCGGCCACCAACCTCGACCTGGTGCTCAAGGGCAGCTTCGTCCAGAGCGATCCCAAGCTGTCCAGCGCGATCATCCAGCGCCAGGGCGACAAGCCGCACCGCTACGCGGTCGGCGGCGAGATCAGCGACGGCGTGAAGCTGCACGCGGTCTACCGCGACCGCGTCGAACTGCAGCGCGGCGGGCGCCTGGAAAGCCTGCCCTTCCCGCACCGTTCCGGGGGACTGCTGGCCAGCGCGGACGACATTACAAGCGAGAACGACTCGATCGAACAACTGCAAAGCCTGCAGGATGAGAACGCTGCAGCATTGCGCGAGCGCCTGGACGCCTTGCGCCAGCAGATGGAAGCCACGCCCATCGCAGAACCCGCCGAAGAAGACTCGAGCGAGCCCACGACCACGCCTACGGAAAGCGACTGACCCGATGTCCCAGCCTTTGCTCCGCGCCCTGTTTGCCCCTTCCAGTCGTTCGTACGTTCCCGCCGTCCTTCTCAGCCTGGCCCTCGGCATCCAGGCGGCGCACGCCGAAAACAGCGGCGGGAACGCCTTCGTCCCCGCCGGCAACCAGCAGGAGGCGCACTGGACGATCAACCTCAAGGATGCCGACATCCGCGAATTCATCGACCAGATTTCCGAGATCACCGGCGAGACCTTCGTCGTCGACCCGCGGGTCAAGGGTCAGGTCAGCGTGGTCTCCAAGGCCCAGCTCTCGCTGAGCGAGGTCTACCAGCTGTTCCTCTCGGTGATGAGCACCCATGGCTTCACCGTGGTCGCCCAGGGCGACCAGGCGCGCATCGTGCCCAACGCCGAGGCCAAGACCGAGGCCGGCGGCGGCCAGAGCGCGCCGGATCGCCTGGAGACGCGAGTGATCCAGGTGCAGCAGAGCCCGGTATCGGAACTCATCCCACTGATCCGTCCGCTGGTCCCGCAATATGGCCACCTCGCCGCGGTGCCCTCGGCCAACGCACTGATCATCAGCGACCGCAGCGCCAACATCGCGCGAATCGAAGACGTGATCCGCCAGCTCGACCAGAAGGGCAGCCACGACTACAGCGTGATCAACCTGCGCTACGGCTGGGTGATGGACGCCGCCGAGGTGCTCAACAACGCCATGAGCCGCGGCCAGGCCAAGGGCGCGGCAGGCGCCCAGGTGATCGCCGACGCGCGCACCAACCGCCTGATCATCCTCGGCCCGCCGCAGGCGCGCGCCAAGCTGGTGCAACTGGCGCAGTCGCTGGACACCCCGACCGCGCGCTCGGCCAACACCCGGGTGATCCGCCTGCGCCACAACGACGCCAAGACCCTCGCGGAAACCCTCGGCCAGATTTCCGAAGGCATGAAGAACAACGGCGGCCAGGGCGGCGAACAGACCGGCGGCGGCCGACCGAGCAACATCCTGATCCGAGCCGACGAAAGCACCAACGCCCTGATCCTGCTGGCCGACCCGGACACGGTCAACGCCCTCGAGGACATCGTTCGCCAGCTAGACGTGCCGCGCGCCCAGGTATTGGTGGAAGCGGCCATCGTCGAGATCTCCGGCGACATCCAGGATGCCGTCGGCGTGCAATGGGCGATCAACAAGGGCGGCATGGGCGGGACCAGGACCAACTTCGGCAATACCGGGCTGTCCATCGGCACCCTGCTCCAGGCGCTCAAGGACGACAAGCCGCCAGCGCTTCCCGACGGCGCCATCGTCGGTATCGGCAGCAGCAGCTTCGGCGCGCTGGTCACCGCGCTGTCGGCGAACAGCAAGAGCAACCTGCTGTCGACCCCGAGCCTGCTGACCCTGGACAACCAGAAAGCGGAAATACTGGTCGGTCAGAACGTCCCCTTCAATACCGGCTCCTACACTACCAACAGCGAAGGTTCGAGCAATCCTTTCACCACGGTCGAACGCAAGGACATCGGCGTCAACCTCAAGGTCACCCCGCATATAAACGACGGCGCGGCCCTGCGCCTGGAGATCGAGCAAGAAATCTCCTCCATCGCCCCCAGCGTGCAGCAGGTCAGCAACACCGACATCATCACCAACAAGCGCTCGATCAAGAGCACCATCCTCGCCGAGAACGGCCAGGTCATCGTGCTCGGCGGCCTGATCCAGGACGACGTGGTGCAGGCAGAGTCCAAGGTACCGCTGCTCGGCGATATTCCCTGGCTGGGCAAGCTATTCCGCTCGACCAAGGACACTCACACCAAGCGCAACCTGATGGTCTTCCTGCGCCCGACCGTAGTGCTCGACGGCGCAGGCCTGGCGGCGATTTCCGGGAAGAAGTACAGCGACATCCGCGTGCTCGACGGCCGTCGCAGCCCAGAAGGCCGTGGGAGCATCTTGCCGAGCAGCGCCGGACAATTGTTCGACGGTCAGACCGTCGACCTGCGCGACCTGAAAGCGGAGTAACGTTCCTCGGGCTCTCCTGCGAGACAGCGGAGGACAACAAAAAAGGCGCGGCCCCTTGCGGGTCAGCGCCTTTTTCACATCGACATGGCAACACTCAGTCGAGGTAGATCATTTTCCGGGTCATGCCGCCATCGACCAGGAATTCCTGGCCGGTGACGAAACCGGCGTCCTCGGAGAGCAGCCAGGCCACCAGCGACGCGACATCCTCCACCGTTCCGACCCGGCCGACCAGGTGCTGGTCGTGGTCCAGCTCGGTCAGCGGCGCAGCCTCGCGCTCGGTGGCCTCGCGGGTATCGATCCAGCCGGGGCTGAGCGCATTGACACGGATCTCCGGGCCCAGGCTGGCGGCCAGGGCATGGGTCAGCGCCAGCAACCCGCCCTTGCTCGCGGCGTAGGCCTCGGAGTCAGGCTCCGACTGGTGGGCACGAGTCGAGGCGATGTTGACGATGGCGCCATTGTGCGCGCGCAGATAAGGCGTGCAGTACTTGGCCAGCAGCATCGGACCGGTCAGGTTGACCGCCAGGGTGCGGGTCCACTCGCCGAGGCTCAGCGCCTCCAGCGGCGTATTGCGCGGATTGGCGATGGCGGCGTTGCAGACCAGGCCGTCGAGGCGGCCGAACTGACCGAGCACCTCGGCCACGCTCATCGCCACCTGGCCCTCCTGGGCCACGTCCATGGCCACGAACCAGGCGTGCTCGCCCAGCGCCTCGGCCACCCTGGCCCCGCGTTCACGGTCGTTGTCGGCAAGCACTACCTGCCAGCCCTCGGCGATCAGCCAGGCACTGATGCCCAGGCCAATGCCCCGGGCCGCCCCGGTGACCAGGGCGACCTTGCCGTTGCCTCGCAGGTTGGGTTCGATCACAGCGCGGCCAGCCCCCGGGCCATGTCGGCCTTGAGGTCGTCGAGGTCTTCCAGGCCGACCGCGACCCGGATCAGGCTGTCGCCGATCCCGGCGCGCGCGCGGTCCTCGGGGGACAGTCGACCGTGGGAGGTGGTCGCCGGG
Organism: Pseudomonas sp. HMSC066A08; assembly: GCF_001813025.1. Taxonomy (NCBI): domain Bacteria; kingdom Pseudomonadati; phylum Pseudomonadota; class Gammaproteobacteria; order Pseudomonadales; family Pseudomonadaceae; genus Pseudomonas; species Pseudomonas sp. HMSC066A08. Next base: position 79,392 of record NZ_KV811305.1, on the reverse strand, counting down.
TGGGCGATGGTGGTCTTGGTGTCGCCCAGGTTGGTGGTGATCGAGACCATCCGGGTAGCGTCGATGAAGCGCCAGGCGGCATCGCGCCCACCCTTCACGTCGAAGCTGACGACCGCGCCGAAGCCGCTCTGCTGGCGCCGGGCCAACTCATGCTGAGGATGGCTCTGCAGGCCCGCATAGTAGACCCGCTCGATGCCCGGCTGGCGCTCCAGCCATTCGGCCAGGGCCAGGGCACTGGCGCTGTGCGCCTGCATGCGGATACGCAGGGTTTCCAGGCCCTTGAGGAACAGCCAGGCGTTGAACGGGCTGAGGGTCGGTCCGGCAGTGCGGAGGAAGCCGACCACTTCCTTCATCTGCTCGCCGCGACCGGCGACCACCCCGCCCATGCCCCGGCCCTGGCCGTCGATGTACTTGGTCGCGGAGTGGATCACCACGTCCGCACCGAGCTTCAGCGGCTGTTGCAGGGCCGGCGTGCAGAAGCAGTTGTCCACCGCCAGCAGCGCACCCTTGGCGTGGGCGATCTCGGCCAGCGCAGCGATATCCACCAGCTCGGCCAGCGGGTTGGATGGCGACTCGACGAAGAACAGCTTGGTATTCGGCTTGCACGCCGCCTCCCAGGCCGCGAGATCGCTCAACGGCGGATAGTCGACCTGGATGCCGAAGCGCTTGAAGTACTTGTCGAACAGGCTGATGGTCGAGCCGAACACGCTGCGCGAGACCAGCACGTGGTCGCCGGAACTGCACAGGCTCATCACCAGGGCGAGGATCGCCGACATGCCCGACGCCGTGGCCACCGCCTGCTCGGCTCCTTCGAGGGCGGCGATGCGCTCCTCGAAGGTGCGTACCGTGGGGTTGGTGTAGCGCGAATAGACGTTGCCCGGCACTTCGCCAGCAAACCGCGCGGCCGCGTCGGCGGCGGTGCGGAAGACGTAGCTGGAAGTGGTGAACAGCGCCTCGCCGTGCTCGCCCTCCGGCGTCCGCCGTTGCCCGGCGCGAACCGCCAGGGTGTCGAAGGCCGCGCCTTCCAGGTCGCTGTCGAGACGCCCGGCATCCCAGTCCTGAGTCATGCCGCTCTCCCCTTTGTCAGTCGTTATACAGATCGATGATCGCGCTGACCGCCTGGCTCTTGGCCTTGGTCGCATCGTTGCGCGCCTGTTCGATCCGGTTCAGGTAGGCCTCGTTGACGTCACCGGTCACGTACTCACCGTCGAACACGGCGCAGTCGAAGTGATCGATCTTGATCTTGCCGCCGCCGACCGCATCGATCAGATCGGGCAGGTCCTGGTAGACCAGCCAGTCGGCGCCGATCAGCTTGCTGACGTCCTCGGTGCTGCGATTGTGCGCGATCAGCTCGTGCGCACTCGGCATGTCGATGCCGTAGACGTTGGGGTAGCGCACGGCCGGCGCGGCGGAGCAGAAGTAGACGTTCTTCGCCCCGGCCTCGCGGGCCATCTGGATGATCTGCTTGCAGGTGGTGCCGCGGACGATGGAGTCATCCACCAGCATCACGTTCTTGCCGCGGAACTCCAGCTCGATGGCGTTGAGCTTCTGCCGCACGGATTTCTTCCGCGCCGCCTGGCCGGGCATGATGAAGGTGCGGCCGATGTAGCGGTTCTTGACGAAGCCCTCGCGGAACTTCACGCCGAGCCGGTTGGCCAGTTCCAGCGCCGCGGTGCGGCTGGTGTCCGGGATCGGGATGACCACGTCGATATCGTGGTCGGGACGCTCGCGGAGGATCTTGTCGGCAAGCTTCTCGCCCATGCGCAGGCGCGCCTTGTACACCGAGATGCCGTCCATGATCGAATCCGGACGCGCCAGGTAGACGTGCTCGAAGATGCACGGCGCGTATTTCGGCGCCTTGGCGCACTGGCGGGTGTAGAGCTTGCCTTCCTCGGTGATGTACACCGCCTCGCCCGGCGCCAGGTCGCGGATCAGGGTGAAACCGAGTACGTCCAGGGCCACGCTCTCGGAGGCGATCATGTATTCGACGCCGTTCTCGGTATGCCGCTGGCCGAAGACGATCGGACGGATCGCATTGGGGTCGCGGAAACCGACGATGCCGTGGCCGGTGATCATCGCCACCACCGCGTAGCCGCCGACGCAACGGTCGTGCACGCAGGAAACCGCGGCGAAGATGTCCTCCTCGGTGGGCTGCAGCTTGTTGCGCACCGCCAGCTCGTGGGCGAACACGTTGAGCAGCACTTCCGAATCGGAGTTGGTGTTCACGTGGCGCAGGTCGGATTCGTAGATTTCCTTGGCCAACTGCTCGACATTGGTCAGGTTGCCGTTGTGCGCCAGGGTGATGCCGTAGGGCGAGTTGACGTAGAACGGCTGCGCTTCCGCCGAGCTGGAGCTGCCGGCGGTCGGGTAACGCACATGGCCGATGCCGACGCTGCCGATCAGGCGCTGCATGTGGCGCTGCTGGAAGACGTCGCGGACCAGGCCGTTGTCCTTGCGCAGGTACAGCTTATCGTCATGGCAGGTGACGATACCGGCAGCGTCCTGGCCGCGATGTTGGAGGACGGTGAGCGCGTCATACAGCGCCTGATTGACGTTCGACTTGCCCACGATACCGACGATGCCACACATGTGACGCAACCCCTACTTGGCTCAAGCTGGAAAGATGGGAAGCGCGATCGGCCCGTCCCGGACCATCGAGCTGACCAGGGCCTCGTGGGCCACTGGCTCCCGCGAATCGGCGACCTTCGCCGCCGACTGGCTCGCGGCACGTCCTGTGCCGCCGGCGCCGCGCCATCGACGCGCCGCCCTGGAAAACCGCGGGACCCGGCCTCGGCCAGTGTCCCGCCAAAATCACTGGCTGGGAAGCAGCCCGCCGATGCCGCTCGGCGGCGTTATCGGCGCGGCCGGCAACCACTGGCCGGCGAAACCGAGAATGAAGTTCTTCGACCAGTCGGCGACCATCAGGAAATGCGGCATCAGCACCGACTGCTGCCACCAAGGGTCCTGCTGTACCGGGGCCAGGCTGAGCAGGCCGACCAGCAGCACGACCAGCAGTACGCCGCGCGCACCGCCGAAGACCATGCCGAGGAAGCGGTCGGTGCCGGACAGGCCGGTGACCCGGATCAGTTCGCCGATGAGGTAGTTGACCAGCGCCCCGAGCAGCAGGGTGGCGATGAACAGCAGCGCGCAGGCTGCGATGATGCGGGCCGAGGGGGTCTGGATGTATTCACCCAGGTGCTGCGCCAGCGCCCCGCCGAACATCCAGGCCACCGCGCCGGCGACTATCCAGGTAAGCAGGGACAAGGCTTCCTTGACGAAGCCGCGACTCAGACTGATCAGGCTGGAAACGACGATGATGGCGACCATCGTCCAATCGACCCAGGTAAATGCCACTATGCAGCCCACAAGCAGAAAAGGCGCTGCATTTTAGCAGAGCGCGCCCGCGACGGTAAGCCGCGGGTCGCGGTCAACCGCGTTCCGGCTGGAAGCGCACGACGAAGCCGTTGAGCTTCTGCTGCTTGCCCAACTGGTCGCGCAGGCGATCCGCCTCGGCGCGCTGGATCACCGGCCCGACGAAGACCCGGTTCATCCCGTCGAAGCTGCGGATATAGGCGTTGTAGCCCTGGGAGCGCAAGGTCTTCTGCAATTCCTCGGCGCGCGCCCGGTTGGACAGGCTGGCAAGCTGTACCGACCAGCTCTGCGGCAGGTTGTTGGCGTCCAGGCGCTTCTCCGCGGGCGGCGGGCTCGGCGGCGCAGCGGGCGGTTGCGGCTGGCTTGGCGGCTGGCTGGCGGCCGGCGCCTGGGCCTGGGCCTGGGCCTGGGCCTGGGCCTGGGCGGGCGGCTGGGTGGCGGGCGGGGTCGTCGGCAGGCCGCCGATCGGCTGGCTAGGCTGCCCGGCGGCGGCCGGGGAGCCTTCCTGGACGATCTCGGGAGCGATGTCTTCTTCGCCGGGCTGCAGTTCCGGCACCTCGGTCGGCTGCACCTCGACACTGGGCATGGCCGGCGATTGCGGGCGCGGCGGCGCTTCCACCACGACCTGGCGCGACTCGTCTTCGCGGGTGAACAGCATCGGCAGGAAGATCACCGCCAGGGCGATCAGCACCAACGCCCCGACGATGCGCTGCTTCAGCCCTCTTTCCAGCAAGGCCATGATTTACTCCCCCTTATCCGTTCTACGGGCCAGCCATTCCAGGCCTTCGGCCACGCTATAGAACGATCCGAACAGCAGAATGACATCATCCGCGGTAGCCTTGGCGCACTGCGCGTCCAGGGCGGCGGCGATATCCGCATGGCTGCTCGCCGGAACCTGGCGCAGGATCAGCGCCGCCTCCAGCTCCGCGGCCGGCCGCGAACGCGGGGTCGGCAACGGTGCAACGGCCCAATCCTGCACCAAGCCAGTCAAGGGTTCCAGTACGCCATCCAGGTCTTTGTCCGCCAGCAGGCCGAAGACCGCCAGGTAGCGTCCTCGTGGCGCTGCGGCACGCAGGCGTTGCGCCAGGTACTGGGCGGCCTGGGGATTGTGCCCGACGTCCAGCAGGAGCTGGCGTGGCTGGCCGTTCCAGGACAGGTCGCGGCGATCGAGGCGACCGGTCACCCGGGTCCGCCGCAGCGCCTCGGCCAGCCGCTCCGCCTGCCAGGGCAACTCGAGCAACGCGTAGGCCTGCAGGGCCAGCGCGGCGTTTTCCATGGGCAACTCGAGCAACGGCAGATCGTGCAGCGCCAGCGCCTGGCCGTCCGCGGCCAGTCCGCGCCAGTGCCAGCCATGATCGGCGAGCGCCAGGTCGTAGTCGCGACCACGCAGGTAAAACGGTGCCCCCAGCGCAGCCACCTGCTCCAGCAATGGCTGCGGGGGATCGAGATCGCCGCACAGGGCCGGTTTGCCGGCGCGCAGGATACCGGCTTTTTCGAAAGCCACGCTTTCGCGGGTATCGCCCAGCCAGTCGGCATGGTCCAGGCCGATGCTGGTGATCAGCGCCAGGTCGGCGTCGATCAGGTTGACCGCATCCAGGCGCCCGCCAAGGCCGACTTCCAGCACCGCGAAGTCCAGCCCGGCGCGCTCGAACAGCCAGAAGGCGGCCAGCGTGCCCATTTCGAAATAGGTCAGGGAAATCTCGCCGCGTGCGGCCTCCACCGCGGAGAAGGCGTCGCACAGTTGCGCATCGCCGGCCTCGACGCCGTCGATCCGCACCCGCTCGTTGTAGCGCAGCAGGTGCGGCGAGCTGTAGACCCCGACCGACAACCCCTGCTCATGCAGCAGTTCGGCGAGCAGGGCGCAGGTAGAGCCCTTGCCGTTGGTCCCGGTAACGGTGACCACGCGTTTCGCCGGCCTTCCCAGGCCGAGCCGGCGCGCTACCTCGCGGGAACGCTCCAGGCCCATGTCGATGGCCGTCGGATGGAGTTGTTCGAGATAGCTCAGCCAATCGGCCAGGGAACGCTGGGTCATGCGGATACGGGGCTCGGCGAATGAGTGAAGGCCGACAGCAGATTGGCCAGGCGCGGCCGCAACTCGGCACGATGCACGATCATGTCGATGGCGCCATGCTCGAGGAGGAACTCGCTACGCTGGAAACCTTCCGGCAGCTTCTCGCGGACGGTCTGCTCGATCACGCGGGGACCGGCGAAGCCGATCAGCGCCTTGGGTTCGCCGACGATCACGTCGCCGAGCATCGCCAGGCTGGCGGAAACGCCGCCGTAGACCGGATCGGTCAATACCGAGACGAACGGGATGCCTTCTTCGCGCAGGCGCGCCAGGACCGCCGAGGTCTTGGCCATCTGCATCAGCGAGATCAGCGCTTCCTGCATGCGCGCGCCGCCGGAGGCGGAGAAGCAGATCAGCGGGCAGCGCTTCTCCAGGGCGACGTTGGCCGCGCGCACGAAGCGCTCGCCGACGATGGCACCCATCGAACCGCCCATGAAGGAGAACTCGAAGGCGCAGGCGACCACCGGCATACCCTGTAGCTTGCCGCTCATGGCGATCAGCGCGTCCTTCTCGCCGGTATCCTTCTGTGCCGCGGCGAGGCGATCCTTGTACTTCTTGCTGTCGCGGAATTTCAGGCGGTCGACCGGCTCGAGGTCGGCGCCCAGTTCCTCGCGACCGTCCTCATCGAGGAAGATGTCCAGGCGGGTACGCGCGTTGATGCGCATGTGGTGATCGCACTTCGGGCAGACATCCAGGGTCTTTTCCAGCTCCGGACGGTACAGCACGGCTTCGCAGGACGGGCATTTGTGCCACAGGCCTTCCGGCACCGAACTCTTCTGGGACTCGGAACGCATGATGGAAGGGATCAGCTTGTCTACCAGCCAGTTGCTCATGCTCTTTGTTCTCCAGTGCAAGGTCGGGATGGCCGCACCGATACGGTGACGGCGTCCCTGAGCAAATTCATCTTCGTGACCGCCGGCAACGGTGGGCCCCACGGCTGCGAAGCGTTTCGCGGCCTGTCCCATCCCCCGCCTGCGCGGTCACCTGGGCGATACCCGGCGAGCGGCTATCGCGAAATATCTGGGCCCCCTATCGGCGGCCGGGCGTTGTCGCGGAAACGGCGACACGCTAGTGGACGGCGGCAGGCCGCCCGTCGTCACATCATGTCTCGTCGCGGCGCCGCGAACGCACCGCGTCCACGAACGCGCGGACCCTGGCCGCATCCTTGATTCCCTTGCTCGCCTCGACGCCACCGCTGACGTCCACCGCGTAGGGCTTGACCTGCTCGACTGCCCTGCCGACGTTATCCGGCGTCAGACCACCGGCCAGCACCAGGGGTTTGCCCAGGTCGGCCGGCACCAGCGACCAGTCGAACGCCGCCCCCGTGCCGCCGGGCACGCCTTCCACATAGGTATCCAGGAGAATCCCGGCAGCTCCCGGATATTCCGCCGCACGCCCGACGATGTCGTCGCCGGGCTTCACCCGCAGGGCTTTCAGGTAGGGTCGCCGATGACCCTCGCAGTCCTCGGCGCGCTCGTCGCCATGGAATTGCAGCAGGTCCAGCGGCACCGCATCGAGAATCTCGCCCAGTTCGCAGCGGCTGGCGTTGACGAACAGGCCGACGCTGGTCACGAACGGCGGCAGGGCACGAACGATCTCCCGCGCCCGATGGATATCCACCGCCCGCGGGCTCTTCGCATAGAACACCAGGCCGATGGCATCGGCGCCCGCCGCGGCGGCGGCCAGGGCGTCCTCGACTCGGGTGATACCGCAGATCTTGATGCGAACGGCTGGCAACGACGGAGAATCCTCGGCGAGTGAGCGACGAACCGCCGGACGGCCGGTCCGGCGGGAATTCTCGATGGTAGCAAAAGCCCGATTCGACGTCAGCCGACGATATCGGGCAATCCGGAAAGGAAATGCGGCCCCAGGTAGCGCTCGGGCAACTCGAACTCCCCGGGGTACTCCACCCGCACCAGATAGAGTCCGTAGGGGTGAGCGGTGACCCCACCGGCGCGCCGGTCGCGCGCCTCGAGCACCTCCTTCGCCCATTCGATCGGCCGCTCGCCGGCACCGATGGTCATCAGGACGCCAGCGATGTTGCGCACCATATGATGAAGGAAAGCGTTACCGCGGATGTCCAGCACGATCAACCGACCATGCTCCAGCAGGCGCACGTGATGCATGGTCTTGACCGGCGACTTGGCCTGGCACTGCACCGCACGGAACGAGGTGAAGTCATGGGTGCCGACCAGTACCTGGGCCGCCTCGCGCATCCGCCCGATATCCAGCGGCCGATGATTCCAGGTGACCTCCTCGGCCAGGTGCGCCGGACGGATCGGATCGTTGTAGATGGCGTAGCGATAGCGCCGGGCCATGGCCGAGAAGCGCGCGTGGAAATGCGCCGGCATCACCCTCGCCCAGGTCACACTGATATCCGCGGGCAGGTTGGCGTTGGTGCCCATCACCCATGCTTTCAACGGGCGCTCCACCGCGGTGTCGAAATGCACCACCTGGCCGCTGGCATGAACGGCAGCGTCGGTACGTCCGGCGCAGATCACCCCGACCGGCTCGGCGGCAACCTTCGACAAGGCGCGCTCCAGCGCTTCCTGCACGGAAGGCACGCCGGCTTCCTGGCGCTGCCAGCCACGATAGCGGGAGCCCTTGTACTCGATGCCGAGGGCGATTCTGGAAACGCCAGCGGCAGCCGATTCGGCTGCCGCTGGCGGAACAACATCGTTCATGAGGGTCGCTTCATTTCCGGATCAGGCCAGGCGCTCCAGCAACTCGCGGGCTTCCGCCTGCTGGCTGTCGTTACCTTCGGCCAGGACTTCGTCGAGGATATCGCGCGCGCCTTCGCTATCGCCCATGTCGATGTAGGCACGAGCCAGATCCAGCTTGGTCGCTGCTTCGTCGGCACCGGAGAGGAAGTCGAAGTCATCGTCGGCGTCTCCGTCCAGTGCGGAGGCGACCGCTGCATCCTCGGCGGAGAAACTCGGCGCCGCGCTCTTCGGCTCGTCAAGGTTGCTGGCCAACTCGTCCAACTGCGCACTCACCTCATCCAACTGGGCGGCGAAACTGTCCTCGCTCTTTGCCGGGGCGGCCGGCTCCGCCGGCTCGTCGGCCAGCGACAGGTCGAAGTCGTCCGGCAGGGACAACGCCGGCTCTTCGGCAGCCTCGGTATCGAGGGTGAATTCGTTGTCGGCAGGCGCCGCGGCGGGCACCTCGTCGTTCAGCGAAAGCAGGAAATCGTCGTCCGAAAGCTTGTCTTCCGGCGCGTCGAGATCCAGGGAGAAATCGCCCAGGTCGTCATGCTTGGGTTGGCTCGGAGTCTCTGCCAACTCCGCGAAATCCAGGCCGAAGTCGAGATCGTCGACAGGCTTGTCCGCCGCGGTCGAAGCCGCCAGGTCCAGATCGCTGTCCAGGGTCAGGTCGTCAAGCGCCCCGCTGTCGGACTTGAGGTCGGCCTGAACGTCGTCGCCGCCCAGGTCGTCCAGGCTCAGGTCGAAGGCGTCGTCGAGATCCTGTCCTGCCGCATCCGGCTTGGCCGCGTGACCGCTGTCGTCGAGCGACAAGTCGTCGAGGCTGAAGCTATCCAGTTCGTCCTGCGCCAGCTTGGCGCCGGCCAGGCCGGCAACCGCGGCGACCGCGACCATTGCCGGGTAGCGCGACTTGAGCTGCTCGACCTGCGGCTGTGCGCCGCCGATTTCGCGCAGCTCGTTTTCCTGGCGAGCGAAACCTTCGCGATCGCCCATCTCGGCATAGACTTCCATCAGCTTGAGGCGCAGGTCGGTGCGCTGCGGCTCGTCGTAGATGGCGTTCTGCAACAATTCGGCGGCCTGGTTGAAACGCCCGTAGGCGATATAGATGTCGGCCTCCCCCAGCGCATCGGAAGTCTGCGCGGTGGTCTTCTCGACCTGCGGAGCGACGGCTGCGACCTGCGGCTCAGGCTCGTCGAGGGTCAGGTCGTCGAAGCCGTCCTTTCCCAGGTCCAGCGCATCCTCCTGTTCCTCGCCGGCATGCGCGGCGAAAGCCTGGGCTTCTTCCTTCTCTTTCTGCGCATTGCGCCGCGACAGGATCATCAGCAGCACCAGCAACGCCAGCAGTGCGCTACCGCCGATCACCGCCAACCACAGCGGGTTGGCCAGCAGTTCGTCGAGGAAGCTCGGTGCCGGCTGTTCTGCCGCCTGTACCGGAGCGGGCGCCGGAACGGCAGGTGCCGGAGGCTTCTCGGCAGCTGGCGCGGGCGGCGGCGCCACCGGAGTCTGCGCCGGAGCGGCGGGTGCTTCTCCGGCCGGAGCAGGAGTCGGCGCTGCCGCAGCGGGAGTCCCGGGCTGAGCCGGCGCCTGCGCGGCTGCATTGGGCTGGGACGCATCCGGCAGGGCTGCGTTCGGCTGGGCTGCGCCCTGGCCTTCGGCGCCCAACTGCCCTTGCAGCTTGGCCAACTGGGCGTCCTTCAGCTGGATCAACTTCTGCAGCTTGTCCAGCTGGCTCTGCAGATCCTGCATGCGGCTCTGCAGTTCTTCGTTCTCGCGGCGAGTGCTATCGAGGCTTTCCTTGGTCACCGCCAGGGTATCGGCGATCGCCTTGCTGTCGCCCTTCCCGCCCTTGTCGGCCCCCTTGCTGGCCTTGCCCTCGCCAGACACCAGGCGCAGGTTGTCCGTGGCGTCGACCTTGGATGGCGCCGACCCGGCGGCATTGCGCTGGGTCGCATCCAACTGCCTGGCGCCAGCGGTGCCCGCAGCCGGATTGCGGCTGCCGCGCCAGCTCTGGTTCTGCGCCTGCACCTGGGACAGCGCCTCGCGCGGCGAGCGCTCCAGCATCTGCTGTTCGGTGGGAATGCGCAGGACCTGGCCGCTCTTCAGCCGGTTGATGTTGCCATCGACGAAAGCGCCCGGATTCAGCTCCTGGAACGCGAGCATCGCCTGGGGTACGGAAACGCGATCGGTACGGTTGCGCTGGGCAATCTCCCAGAGCGTGTCGTTGGAAACGGTGCGATAGGTGTCGCTGCCTGCCGGCGCAGTGGTACGCACCGGAGCCGGTGCCTGCGGGGTTCGCGGGGCGCCGGTCGCGCGCGGCGCGCTGACCGGCGCTTGCGGAGCGCTTGCCGCGGCCTGCGGGGAGTACAGCGGCGGATCCAGCAGGACGGTGTACTCGCGCAGCAGGCGGCCGTTCGGCCAGAGCACCTGGACCAGGAAGTTCAGGTAGGGCTCCTGCACCGGTTTCGACGAGGTCACGCGAATGACGCTCTTGCCGTTGGGCTTCACCACCGGCGTAAACTTCAGGTCGGTGAGGTAGTACAGGCGATCGACACCCGCCTTGCTGAACTCTTCCGGCGACGCCAGGCTCGGGATCACCTCGCCCGAACCCAGGTCACGAACTTCGAGCAGCTCGATCTCGGCATCCAACGGTTGGTTCAACGCCGACTTCAGGGTGATTTCCCCCAGTCCCAATCCATGCGCCATGCCGGAAGTCAGGACCGAGGCCGCCGCGATTGCCCGAACCAGTGTACGAAGCCGAACCATAGTGTAATCCCTTGGTTTTAATATCTTTTCTCGTTTCACGAGAGGGAGTGCGTCGGTGCTTGCTGTCCGCTCGCCCAGCCATGCATGGACGGACGCTCCCCGGCAGCAGCGGATCGAACCAGTATTAACAAGCTCGAATAATTCTACAAATCTGTGGGTAAGTATCTTTTACAGATAGTGTTTTATCAACAACTCACCCAGGAGCACGGCGTTCAGCGCGGCACCTTTTCGCACATTATCAGACACAATCCACAAATTGACCTGACAGGGATCAGCCTGCCCCGCCCTCACCCGGCCGACATAGGTCTCGTCCTGGCCGAGGGCATCGCCGACCACCGTCGGATAATCGCCCTCGCCGACCCATTCGATGCCTTTCGTCGCATCGAGGACCCGCGTCACCGCGGCCAGGTCCACCGGTTCCGCGCATTGCAGGGTCACGCTGAGGCTGTCGCCGAAGAATACCGGCGCCTGGATGCAGGTAACGTTCAACGGTCCGATACGCTCGCCAAGCAAGGCCTGCACCTCCGCGAAGATGCGCCGCTCGATCGCGCTGTGCCCCTCGGCATCCACCGCGCCGACCTGCGCCAGCAGGTTGAAGGCGATCTGGCGGTCGAAGAGACGCGGCTCCAGGGGGCGCGCATTGAGCAGTTCGGCGGTCTGCCGGGCGAGTTCCTTGACCCCTTCGCGCCCCAGGCTGGAGACGGAGAGGCAGGCTGTCAGGTTCAGCTGCCGGCAATCCAGCGTGGCCAGGAGTGGCGCCAGCACTTCGCACAGTTCGGCGGCTACGGCGCAAGGACTGGACAAAAGGAACGGCGCCGCTTGCGAGGCCAGGCGTTCGGCATTCACCGAAACCATGACCGGCGGTGCGACGCTCGGTTCCAGGGCGCCGCTCAGGTCGATCACCGAACAACCCGCCGCGCGGGCACGCTCGGCATGGGCACGCGACACCTCCGCTGCCGCGGCGAAGAAGGCCAGGCCGACACTGGAAAAATCGAAGCTATCGACATCGCCGACACGCAGGCTGCTTTCGGCGAACCCCATGCGCTGCCCGGCCGACTCGGCGCTGGCCAGCAGGTGCAGACGATGAAGCGGGAAGTCGCGTTCGTCGAGGAGACCGACCAGAGCCTCGCCAACCGATCCGGTGGCGCCTACGACTGCGACATTGAGGGGCTGGGACATGGGAAAAGCCTCGGCGGTCTGCGAAATAGGCGTGGCACTTTACTTGCCCACCTTCGCCCAGGCAATCGAGGCGCCGCCCATTGCGGACGGCGCCGGATCGATCAGCGCTCCAGCAGGATGCGCAGCATGCGCCGCAGCGGTTCGGCAGCGCCCCACAGCAACTGGTCGCCGACGGTGAAGGCGCCGAGGTACTGGGAACCCATGTTCAGCTTGCGCAGGCGCCCGACCGGAACGCTCAGGGTGCCGGTGACGGCGGCCGGGGTCAGCTCGCGCACGCTTACCTCGCGGTGGTTCGGCACCAGCTTGACCCAGGGATTGTGCTGGCTGATCAGGCCCTCGATGTCGGTCAGCGGCACATCCTTGTTCAACTTGATGGTCAGCGCCTGGCTGTGGCAACGCATGGCGCCGACGCGCACGCAGATACCGTCGACCGGGATCGGGTTCTTGAAGCGGGCGAGGATCTTGTTGGTCTCCGCCTGGGCCTTCCACTCTTCGCGGCTCTGTCCGTTGGGCAGTTCCTTGTCGATCCAGGGGATCAGGCTGCCGCCCAGCGGCGCGCCGAAATGCTCGGTGGGGAAGGCTTCGCTGCGCAGGGTCTCCGCCACCTTGCGGTCGATGTCGAGAATCGCGCTGGCCGGATTGGCCAGGTCATCCGCCACCGATGCATGGGCGGCGCCCATCTGCTTGAGCAGCTCACGCATGTTCTGCGCACCGGCACCGGAAGCGGCCTGGTAGGTCATGGCGCTCATCCACTCGACCAGGCCGGCGTCGAACAGCCCGCCCAGGGCCATCAGCATCAGGCTGACGGTGCAGTTGCCGCCGATGTAGTTGCGGGTACCGGCGTCCAGAGCCTGGTCGATGACCTTGCGGTTGACCGGGTCGAGGACGATCACCGCGTCGTCTTCCATGCGCAGGCTGGAGGCGGCATCGATCCAGTAGCCCTGCCAGCCGGCCTCGCGCAGCTTGGGGAATACTTCGCTGGTGTAGTCGCCGCCCTGGCAGGTCAGGATCACGTCGAGGGTCTTCAGCTCGTCGATGCTGTAGGCGTCCTTCAGCGGAGCGATGTCCTTGCCCACTTCCGGGCCCTGGCCACCGACGTTCGACGTGGTGAAGAACACCGGCTCGATCAGGTCGAAGTCCCGCTCTTCCAGCATCCGCTGCATGAGTACGGAACCCACCATCCCGCGCCAACCGATCAGACCTACACGCTTCATCGCAACTACACCTATATGAGAGAAGTGAGCTGGCCGGCAGCCATCATGGCGCCGGCCAAGCCCGTCAGATTACAGATTCTTGAGTGCCGCGACTACGGCATCGCCCATTTCCCGGGTGCCGACCTTGCGGCAGCCTTCGGACCAGATGTCGCCGGTGCGCAATCCCTGGTCGAGGACCTTGCTCACCGCCTGTTCGATGGCGTCGGCGGCGGCTGCCTGGTTGAAGCTGTAGCGCAGCATCATCGAGACCGAGAGGATGGTTGCCAGCGGGTTGGCGATGCCCTGACCGGCGATGTCCGGGGCGGAACCGTGGCAGGGTTCGTACATGCCCTTGTTGTTCGCGTCGAGCGAGGCAGAAGGCAGCATGCCGATGGAACCGGTCAGCATGGAAGCCTCATCCGACAGGATGTCGCCGAACATGTTGTCGGTGACCATCACGTCGAACTGCTTGGGCGCGCGCACCAGTTGCATGGCGGCGTTATCCACGTACATATGGGAAAGCTCGACGTCCGGGTAGTCCTTCGCCACCTCTTCCACCACTTCCCGCCACAGCTGGCTGGAGGCGAGGACGTTGGCCTTGTCCACCGAACAGAGCCTGTTATTGCGTACGCGGGCCATATCGAAACCGACGCGGGCGATACGACGGATTTCGCTCTCGCTGTAAGGCAGGGTGTCGTAGGCCTGGCGCTCGCCGTTCTCCAGCACGCGCTGCTCGCGGGGCTGGCCGAAGTAGATGCCGCCGGTCAGTTCGCGGACGATGAGGATGTCCAGCCCGGCGACCACTTCCGGCTTCAGGCTGGAGGCCGCGGCCAGCTGCGGGTAGAGGATGGCCGGACGCAGGTTGGCGAACAGGCCCAGTTGCGAGCGAATCTTCAGCAGGCCACGCTCGGGACGGATATCGCGTTCGATCCTGTCCCATTTCGGCCCCCCTACCGCGCCCAGCAGCACCGCATCGGCCTGACGCGCGCGCTGCAGGGTCTGGTCGGCCAGCGGCACGCCGTGCTTGTCGATGGCCGCGCCACCGATGACGTCCTCGGCCAGTTCGAAGCCGAGCTGGAACCTGTCGTTGGCCAGCTCCAGCACCTTGACCGCTTCCGCCATGATTTCCGGGCCGATACCGTCACCGGGGAGAACCAGGATCTGCTTGCTCATAACACCCTCTTGTCCTTCATTCATTGAACGGCGGGCATGCGCCGCCGCGATCGAACCGTCACTCCCGACGCAGCCACAGCACCAGCACGTCGGTGCTGAACGAGCCGTCGTCGGCAATCTCGAAATACTCCCTGACTTCCTCGCCCACCGCCAGCTGCAGGCTGCGGATCGCCTGGCGGAACACCTCCGGCGTACGCATCCGCTCGACCCACGACTGGAACTCCAGGCGCAAGCGCTGGCGCCGACTTCCGGTGACCAGTAACCCCGCCTCGCCGCTCAGGCGCGCCCACTCGGCCGGCGAGTAGTTGCGCACATGGCTGGTGTCGCGGAGCATCTCGACGGTCTGCAGGAAGGTGTCCGGCAAGGCCTGCCCGGGCGCCGCCACGTCGACGAAGATCGCCACCCCGCCGGGCTTGAGCACCCGCCGCACCTCGCGCAGGGCCAGGCCGACGTCGCGCCAGTGATGAGTGGAATAGCGACTGAAGACGAAATCGAACTCGCCGTCGGCGAAGGGCAGGCTCTCGGCCTTGCCCCGCTCGGTACGGATATTCGCCATGCCCCGTTCCGCGGCGCTCTGCGCCACCACGGCGAGCATCTCGGCGGAAAGATCGTAGGCCACCACCTCTCCTGCCAGGGCAGCGACCTGGAAGCTCACGTGGCCGGCGCCGCAGCCCAGGTCGAGGACCCGCGCTTCCGGGCGCCCGGCCAGGGCGTCGCGCAGCAAGGCGAATTCCTCGCCCTGGGCATGCACGGCGCTGCTCAGGTAGGCCGAAGCCTGGGCGCCGAACTGGCGCTGGACAACGTCATCGTGGTCGCTCATGAACCTACTCCGGGAGAAAAACCGGGCGCACCCAACCCAGGATGCGCCGGCAAGGGGACTCGCGTGCCGCTCAGCGGAACAGCCAGGGCTGCTGCTGGCGGTAGCCGTCCTCGAAAGCACGGATCGCATCGGCGTCCTGCAACGTCAGGCCGATGTCGTCGAGGCCGTTGAGCAGGCAATGCTTGCGGAACGGGTCGACCTCGAAACCCAGCACCTTGCCATCAGGACGGGTAACCGTCTGCGCCGCCAGGTCGATGGACAACTGGTAGCCTTCGTTCGCCTCGACCTGGCGGAACAGTTCGTCCACCTCGGCCTCGGGCAGGATGATCGGCAGCAAGCCGTTCTTGAAACTGTTGTTGAAGAAGATGTCGGCATAGCTCGGTGCGATCACCGTGCGGAAACCGTACTCGTCCAGCGCCCAGGGCGCGTGCTCGCGGGACGAGCCGCAGCCGAAGTTCTCCCGCGCCAGCAGTACGCTGGCGCCCTGGTAGCGCGGCTGGTTGAGGACGAAGTCCGGGTTCAGCGGACGCTTCGAGTTGTCCTGTCCCGGCTGCCCGACATCCAGGTAGCGCCATTCGTCGAACAGGTTGGGGCCGAAGCCGGTGCGCTTGATCGACTTGAGGAATTGCTTGGGAATGATCTGATCGGTATCGACGTTGGCGCGATCCAGCGGAGCGACGAGACCGGTCGTCTGGGTATAGGGTTTCATCTCGGTTCTCCTCAGGCGAGCAATTCGCGGACATCGATGAAGCGGCCGTTGACGGCCGCGGCGGCGGCCATCGCCGGGCTGACCAGGTGGGTACGGCCACCGGCGCCCTGACGGCCCTCGAAGTTGCGGTTGGAGGTCGAGGCGCAGTGTTCGCCGCTCTCCAGCCGGTCCGGATTCATCGCCAGGCACATGGAACAGCCCGGCTCGCGCCATTCGAAACCGGCCTCGATGAAGATCCGGTCCAGGCCTTCCTTCTCGGCCTGCTCCTTGACCAACCCGGAACCCGGCACCACCAGCGCCTGCTTGATGGTCGCGGCGACCTTGCGGCCCCTGGCCACTTCGGCGGCGGCGCGCAGGTCCTCGATCCGCGAGTTGGTGCAGGAACCGATGAATACCCGGTCCAGCTGGATGTCGGTGATCGCCTGGTTCGGCCGCAGGCCCATGTACTTCAAGGCGCGCTCGATGGAGCCGCGCTTGATCGGGTCGCTCTCGCGGGCCGGGTCCGGCACGTTCTGGTCGACGGCCAGGACCATTTCCGGCGACGTGCCCCAACTGACCTGCGGCTTGATCTGCGCGGCGTCCAGCTCGACCACGGTATCGAAACGGGCATCGGCGTCCGACACCAGCCCCTGCCAGCAGGCGACGGCCTGATCCCATTGCTCGGCGCTCGGCGCGAAGGGCCGGCCCTTCACGTAGTCGATGGTCTTCTGGTCGACGGCGACCAGGCCGACGCGGGCGCCCGCCTCGATCGACATGTTGCAGATGGTCATCCGCCCTTCGATGGACAGGTCGCGGATGGCGCTGCCGGCGAACTCGATGGCGTGGCCGTTGCCGCCGGCGGTGCCGATCCTGCCGATCACCGCGAGGACGATATCCTTCGCCGTGACGCCGGCCGGCAGCCTGCCTTCGACCTTGACCAGCATGTTCTTCATCTTCTTCGCCACCAGGCACTGGGTCGCCAGCACATGCTCGACCTCGGAAGTGCCGATGCCGTGGGCCAGCGCGCCGAAGGCACCGTGGGTGGAAGTGTGCGAGTCGCCGCAGACCACGGTCATCCCCGGGAGGGTCGCGCCCTGCTCCGGGCCGACCACATGGACGATACCCTGGCGCACGTCGTTCATCTTGAATTCGGTGATGCCGAAGTCGTCGCAGTTCTCGTCGAGGGTCTGCACCTGCAGGCGCGAGACCTCGTCGGCGATGGCGGCGATGCCGCCCTTGCGCTCGGTGCGGGTGGTCGGCACGTTGTGGTCCGGGGTGGCGATGTTGGCGTCGATCCGCCACGGCTTGCGCCCGGCCAGGCGAAGGCCCTCGAAGGCCTGCGGCGAGGTCACTTCGTGCAGGATATGGCGGTCGATGTAGATCAGCGCCGAACCGTCGTCGCGCTGCTTGACCAGGTGCATGTCCCAGAGTTTGTCGTAGAGGGTCTTGCCGGCCATCGGGATTTCCTCATCAGCTCATTTCTATGCCCACAGGGCTTGTGAGGATGATCCTATGGCCTGACCACGAATAACTCAAATTCATATTTTTCATCCAAAGCATTCCCAACGGGAATCCATTGGCGCTAAGCTCCGGGCAGCCGAAACCAGCGGAGGCCCGCAATGGACCTGAACAGCCTCAACACCTTCATCGCCATTGCCGAGACCGGCAGCTTCTCCGAAGCCGGCGAGCGCCTGCACCTGACCCAACCGGCGGTGAGCAAGCGCATCGCCGCCCTCGAACAGCAACTCAATGCCCGGCTGTTCGACCGGGTCGGCCGCGAGGTCAACCTCACCGAGGCCGGCCGCGCCCTGCTGCCGCGCGCCTACCAGTTGCTCAACGTGCTCGACGACACCCGCCGGGCGCTGAACAACCTCACCGGCGAGGTCAGCGGCCGGCTGGTCCTGGCCACCAGCCACCACATCGGCCTGCATCGCCTGCCGCCGCTGCTGCGCGCCTTCACCCGGGCGCATCCGCAGGTGGCGCTGGATATCCAGTTCCTGGATTCGGAAGTGGCCTACGAGGAGATTCTTCATGGCCGTGCGGAGCTGGCGGTGATCACCCTGGCCCCGGAAACCGCCGAACCGGTGCGCGCAGTCCCGGTGTGGGACGACCCGCTGGACTTCGTCGCCGCCCCGGAGCACCCGCTGGCCCGACAGGGCACGGTGTTCCTCGCCGACGTCGCCAAGCACCCCGCGGTATTCCCCGGCGGCAACACCTTCACCCACCACATCGTGCGGCGCATGTTCGAAGCCGAAGGGCTGACGCCGAACATCGCCATGAGCACCAACTACCTGGAGACCATCAAGATGATGGTCTCCATCGGTCTGGCCTGGAGCGTGCTGCCGCGGACCATGCTCGACGACCAGGTGGTGCGCCTGCCGCTGCAGGACATCCAGCTCAGCCGCCAGCTCGGCTATATCCTGCACACCGAGCGGACCCTGTCGAACGCCGCGCGCGCCTTCATGCGCCTGCTCGACGAACAGGCACTCGGCAACGGCACTCCAGCGGCCTGAAGCGATTCAGGTCGGACGCCACGGGTAGGCCCTCCCCTATTCGCCATCCGCGGCCAGCGCTCACCCGACCTGCATCACAATGCCCTCGCGACTCAGCCCTCGCCGACCCACGCCTGCACCTCGACCTCCACGTCGACCCCCAGCGCCAGCCCGGCGGTCACCGTCGAGCGTACCGGCAAGGCCCCCTGCACATGACGCTGGTAGACCTCGTTGAAACCGGCGAAGTGGGCCATGTCCGACAGCCAGACGGTGACCTTCACCAGTTGGTCGAAACGCGCGCCACAGCTCTCCAGGGTCTCGCCGATGCGTGCCATCACCGCTTCGGTCTGGGTCTGGATATCGCCACGTACCACCTCGCCGGTCGGACTCATCGGCACCTGTCCGGAAAGAAACAGGAAGCCGCCGGCCCGCACCGCGCGGGAAAAGGGAAACGGCAGGCTGCTGGGGTAACGCTGGATGTCATCGCTCATCTGGATTGCCTCCTGTGGATGAAGCGCTAGGAAGAAAAGGTTTCGGCCGCGGAATCGGCGTATTCATGTAGCACTGCGATCAACCCTGGCTCATATCGACGCGCTCCGCCAGAAAGTCCAGGAACGCCCGCACGCGCAGCGGCAGATAGCCGCCCTGGCCGACGTAGACGGCGTGGACATCCTCCTGGTCGCCCGGGTTGTATGCCTCGAGCACGGGAAGCAGGCGGCCGGCGGCTATGTCTTCGCGCACCTGGAACGCGGCCAGCCGCGCCAGGCCCAGGCCGGCCACGGCCAGGCGGCGTAGCGCCTCGCCATCGCTGGCCTGGGCGTTGCCCGACAACGGCACCACGAGTTCCTCACCGGCGTCCCGCAGCGGCCAGCCGGAGCGCGTTCGCACATAGTTGGCGCCGAGCCGGTTGTGCCCCAGCAGCGCCTGCGGCGTGGCCGGCATGCCATGCCGGGCCAGGTAGGCCGGCGCACCGACGATCAGCATGCGCGTGCTCCCCAGCTTGCGCGCCACCAGGCTCGAGCTTTTCAGCGGCCCCGCGCGCACGGCCACGTCGGTGCGCTGCTCGAGGATGTCGACGACCTCATCGGTCAGCACGATATCCAGCGTCACCTCGGGATGCTGCGCGAGGAACTCGGGCACCAGCGGCAGCAGGAAGTGATGTCCGAAAGGCACGTTGGCGTTGACTCGCAAGCGCCCGCGCGGCGCCGCGTTTTCGCTCGCACACCGCTCGGCTTCCTCCAGGTCGGCCAGGATACGCACCCCGCGCTCGTAGAACGCACATCCCTCGGGCGTCAGTTGCAATTGACGGGTGGAACGGTTCAGCAAGCGGGTTCCCAGGCGCTGTTCGAGCCGGGTGATCAGCTTGCTGACTGCCGAGGGCGTCATGCCGCAATGTCGAGCGGCGGCGGAAAAGCCCCTCGACTCGACGACCCGGGCAAACACCTCCAGTTCGCCGGAACGGTTGACTTCAAGCCGGGCCATGGCGCCCTGCCTGATGATTTCGCTTCATAAATGATGTTCCCCGCGGCGGTCTATTTCCCTTAAATCTTTGAATTCATCATCAGCTACAGGATAACCACTGAATTCAACGACATGAAACGACCCATTGAAAGACTTCCCGCCGCGACCTCCAGCGCAACCCGGGCCTTCGCGCTCGCGACGAGCCTGTTGTACGCCTGCGCCGCGCCGGCCGCTTCCTGGACCGCCAGCTGGCAGGCCAGCCCGCAGCCGGTCTGGGCTGAGGACTTCCTGTTTCCCAGCAACGTGCCGGCCGAACTGCACGACCAGACGGTGCGGCAACTGGCGCGAATCAGCCTGGGAGGAACGCGCGTGCGCATCGTCCTGGCAAATACCTATGGAAAGCGCCCGATCCGGATCGGCAGGGCCACCCTGGCCAAACCCGGTTCCGAGCGCGCCGCGGTCGCCACCGGCAGCCTGCATGACGTGACCTTCGGCGGACGCCGGACGGCGACCATCGCGCCCGGCGCCACGCTACTCAGCGATCCGGTGGCGATGCCGGTTGCCGCGCTCTCGCAGGTGCTGGTGAGTATCTACCTGCCGGCCGCCACGCCCATGGAAACCTTCCACTGGGACGGCCGCCAGACGGGCTGGATCGTCGCCGGCGAGCAGACCCAAAGCCACGCATTGCAGCTGGACGCGGCGGACAGCCAGAGCACCACCGCGCGCCTGCTGTTGACAGGTATCCTGGTCGAAACCGAAACGGCAACGCGGACGCTGGTGACGCTCGGCGACTCGATCACCGACGGAGCCAGCGCCAGCCTCGACCGGAACAGCCGTTGGCCGGACTTCCTCGCCGAACGCCTGGCCCCGCATGGCGTCGCCGTGGTCAATGCCGGGATCTCCGGTGCCCGCCTGCTGAGCGACGGCATGGGCGTGAACGCGCTGGCACGCCTGGACCGCGACGTACTGGCCCAGCCAGGCGCAAGCAGCATGGTGGTGATGCTCGGCATCAACGACATTGCCTGGCCCGGTACCGCTTTCGCCCGGAATGCCGCACCGCCCACCCTGGAAGCGCTGATCGCCGGCTACCGGCAATTGATCGAACAGGCGCACAACCGGGGTATCCGGGTCGTCGGCGCGACCCTCACGCCGTTCGAGGGCGCACTGCCCGGCACGCCGCTGAGCGATTATTACCATCCCGCCAAGGAAGCCCTGCGCAGGCAGGTTAACGAGTGGATCCGTCATGCCGGCGCCTTCGATGCGGTGATCGACTTCGACGCGGCATTGCGCGATCCGGAGCAGCCGTCGCGGCTCGCCGCGCGCTACGACTCCGGCGACCACCTGCATCCCGGCGACGAAGGCAACCGGGCGATGGCAGCCGCCGTCGACCTCGACGTCCTGCTGGACGAGATGCCCCACGGCCTACCGGCAGAGCCCCGGGCCGATAGCGCAACGAAATGAAAAAGGCGCCCGGAGGCGCCTTTTTTCGATCACCGCTGACGGTTACTGGTTGTCCAGTGCCGGGCGCTGGCCATTGATGGCGATACGCTTCGGCTTGGCTTCTTCCGGAACCAGCCGGACCAGGTCGATGTTCAGCAGGCCGTTGGCCAGCGAAGCCGCCTTGACCTCGATATGGTCGGCGAGGCGGAACGACAGCTTGAAGGCGCGCTGGGCAATGCCCTGGTGCAGGTAGGTCACGTTGTCCGTGGACTTCTCGCGCTTGCCGCCACTGACGGTCAGCACGCCGCGCTCGACCTGCAGGTCCAGGTCTTCTTCCTGGAAGCCGGCGGCGGCGATGACGATGCGATACTCGTCGTCACCGTGCTTTTCGACGTTGTAGGGCGGGTAGGTACTCCCGGCCTCATTGCGCAGGGCCGACTCGAACAGATCGTTGAAGCGATCGAAGCCTACGGAATGACGGAACAGCGGGGCGAGGGAAAAAGCGTTGCTCATTGCGAATCTCCTGAATTATCAGCAAGTACTCTGGTGCGGAACCCGTCTTCGGCATCCCGCACGAACTAGATAGGGATCGTCGGAAGTATTTCAAGAGCCTTGAGAACGACCGTTCGTCGTGCTCAGATCGAAACTCATCCTTTCGAGAATCGTCGCCATGGAACGCGCAATCCCGACCTTCCCCTGCCGCGATCTGGACAGCGCCAGCGCCTTCTACCAGTCCCTCGGCTTCCACCTTGGCGCTCGCTATCCGACCTACGCCATCCTCCAGCGCGGCGCCCTGGAGCTGCACCTGTCGCTGTTCGAAGCGCTCGAACCGAAGACCAATTGCAGCGCTGCCTACCTGCGCCTGGAGGACGCCCAGGCGCTGCATCGCCAGGCCGAGGCACTCGGCCTGGGCGGCCAGGGGATTCCACGCATCACGGCCCTGGAAGAGCAGCCCTGGGGCATGCGCGAATTCGCCCTGATCGATCCCGACGGCAACCTGCTGCGGGTCGGCCAGGAGCTCGATGCGACGCCAGAGCAACACCGGGTTCGCCTGGCCAGCGCCGACGACGTCCCCGCGGTGGCCGCGCTCTGGCAAGCCAATGTCCGCGAAGCCGGGGAAACCCTGGATGCCGGCGACCAGCAGGCGATCCAGGCACTGCTCCTGGCCGCCTCGCGCAACCGCTTGCTCTGGCTGGCGGAGGCCCAGCAGCATCCCCGCGGTTTCGTCCTCGCCCACTTGTGGCAGATCGAGGACGGTCAGGCACGGGTCGGAGAGATCGCAGAGCTCTACGTATTGCCGCAGGCCCGCCGCCAGGGCCTGGCCCGGGAACTGGTGGGCAGCGCCGAGGAGGCCCTGCGCTCGCGCGGCGCTGGCCTGATCCGCGCGCAATCGGCCCTTGACGCGCCGCTGTCCAACCTGTTCTGGCAGGGCCTGGGCTGGGACGCCGACTACCTGACCTTCACTCGCTACTGACCTGGGGAGCATCATCATGCGCAACGTCATGCTGATCACCGGAGCCAGCCGCGGCATCGGCGCCGCCACCGCTCTGCTCGCCGCCGAACGCGGCTATGCGGTCGTCCTCAACTATCTGCGCAACCGCGAGGCCGCCGAAGCGCTGCGCCAGCGCATCGAGCGCCAGGGCGGCGAAGCCCTGGCGGTGGCGGCCGACGTAGCCGAGGAAGGCGATGTCGAGCGGCTGTTCGCCGCCATCGACGAACGTTTCGGCCGCCTCGATGTGCTGGTCAACAACGCCGGCATGCTGGAAGCGCAGACGCGCCTGGAAAACATCGACGCGGCGCGCCTGCACAGGGTATTCGCGACCAACGTGACCGGTAGCTTCCTCTGCGCCCGCGAGGCGGTGAAGCGCCTGTCGACCCGCCACGGCGGCCGCGGCGGCAGCATCGTCAACGTATCCTCCATGGCCTCGCGGCTGGGATCGCCCAACGAATACATCGACTATGCCGCCGCCAAGGGCGCCATCGACAGCATGACCATCGGGCTGGCCAGGGAAGTGGCGGCGGAGGGTATCCGGGTCAACGCGGTGCGGCCCGGACTTATCGATACCGATATCCACGCCAGCGGCGGCGAGCCCGGCCGTATCGAACGCCTGAAGGGCGGCATACCGCTAGGACGCGGCGGTACGGTGGAGGAAGTCGCGCGGGCGATTCTCTGGCTGGCGTCGGACGAAGCCAGCTACAGCACCGGCACCTTCATCGATGTCAGCGGCGGCCGTTAGGCCTGGTACGCAAGCTAGGCCGCCTGGCTGAACGACACCTGCAACAGCCGGTCGATGGTTTCGCAATCGCTTTCCCGGCGAATCCGTGCGAACAGCTCGACGGCTTCGGGATAGGTGCGGGTGAGCATGCCCAGCCACTGCTTGAGACGGCCCGGGGCATAGCGCGGGGCGAGCTTGCGCCGGGCCTGCAGCCAGAAGTCGCGCAGCAGCGGCAACAGCTCGCTCCAGGGCATCTCGCGGATTTCGCCGCCATCGCGCCAGGCGGCGATCTGCCGAGCCAGGCCTGGGCGCGAGACCAGGCCGCGACCGAGCATGATGTCCTCCACCCCACTGACCTCGCGACAACGCAGGTAGTCGTCGAGCGTCCACACTTCGCCATTGGCGAACACCGGCACGCGCACCGCCTCGGCCACCCGCGCCACCCACTCCCAGTGCGCCGGCGGCCTGTAGCCATCGACCTTGGTCCGGGCATGCACCACTACATGGGCCGAGCCGCCGTCGGCCAGGGCCCGCGCACAATCCAGGGCGCCGTCGGGACTGTCGTAGCCCAGACGCATCTTCGAGGTCACCGCAATCTCGCTCGGCACCGCGCGACGCACGGCGGCGACGATGTCGTGCATCAGCTCCGGCTCCTTGAGCAATACCGCACCGCCACGCGAGCGGTTCACGGTCTTGGCCGGACAACCGAAGTTCAGGTCGATCACCGGGGCGCCCAGCTCACAGGCGAACGCGGCGTTATCGGCCAGGCACGCAGGATCGGAGCCGAGCAACTGGACACGCATCGGCGTCCCGGCGCGGGTCCGGCTACCGTCGCGCAGCTCCGGCGCCAGCTTGTGGAAAGCCGTGGCCGGCAGCAGGCGATCGGTGATGCGGATGAATTCGGTGACGCACCAATCGATGCCGCCGACGCGGGTCAGCACGTCGCGGAGGATTTCATCCACCAGACCTTCCATCGGCGCCAGGGCGATTTGCACGAACCACTACCTCGAAAATGACAGGCGGCGGATTCTAGAGAATCCGCCGCCCGGAACAAAGTGCGAATGCCTGCCGGCCGACGCGCGACGGGTCAGGCCCCGGCGAGCAGAGCCTGGCCATAGCCGTCGATGAACTCCGCCGGCATCCGCTTCGGCTTGCCGCTGGACAGTTCGATGCAGACGAAGGTGGTCTGCGCCCGTAGCAGCGTGGCGCCATCCGCCGGGCGTACCAACTGGAAGCGCCGGTTCATCCGCAGGCGCTGGTCGGACTCGACGATCCAGGTCGCCAGTTGCAGTTCGTCGCCCTCGTAGGCCGCGGCCAGGTAGTCGATCTCGTGGCGCAGCACCGCCATCGCCCGGTCCAACCGGCGGTACTCGGCCAGGTCCAGGCCCAGCCGCTGCGAGTGGCGCCAGGCGCAGCGCTCCAGCCAGCTGACGTAGACGGCGTTGTTCGCGTGGCCGAGCCCGTCGATATCCTCGGCGAGGACCCTGAGGTCGATCACGAACGGATCGGCGTAGTCCCAATTCATCAATGCTGCTCCAGGCTGCTGGCCAGTTCGCGCGCCTCCCTGGCCAGTTGTGTGATCTGATCCCAGGCCCGCGCCCGGATCAGGCTCGGTGGCGCCAGCCAGGTGCCGCCGACACAGGCGACATTGGGCAGGCGGAGGAAATTCAGCAGGTTGTCCAGGTTCACCCCGCCGGTCGGGCAGAAGCGGATGCCGGTGAACGGCCCCTTCAGGCTTTTCAGCATTTTCACGCTGGCAGTGCCATCGGCCGGGAACAGCTTCAGCGAGCGATAACCGTACTCCAGCGCCAGCAGCACTTCCGAAGGCGTCATCACCCCGGGCAGGTATGGCAGGCCGGCATCCTCCGCGGCGGCGGCAAGGCGCGGCGTGCATCCGGGGCTGACGGCGAACTGCGCGCCCGCGTCGCGCGCCTCGAGAAACTGCTCGGTGTGGATCAGGGTACCCGCCCCCAGCAGGACCTCGGGCACCTCGCGATGGATGGCGGCGATCGCGTCCAGCGCCTGCGGCGTGCGCAGCGTCACTTCCAGCACCGTGACGCCGCCCGCATACAACGCACGCGCCAGGTCGGGCGCCAGTGCCACGTCCTCGATCACCAGCACCGGCAATACCGGGCTGGCCTGCTGCAGGACCCGATCCAGCGGCAATGTCATGGGCACTCCTCGATTCGAAACGGTTCGCCCCGCCGGATCGCTCCGCGCGGGCCACAGCGCTTTTTACCGAAGAACCGAGGCCAGGACAACGACAACCCCTCTGCTACGCGCCTCAGGAAGCGCTCGCCGTCTTTTCCACGCGTCGGCAAGCGCGCATCGCCGGGCGCTCCTCGAGCAGCGCCAGCAGCGACTCGCTCAGCCTGCGCTCGCCGAGCAGCCGGTGGTGGCCGCCGCCCGGCAGGCGCAGCAAGCGACTGGCCGGCCAGGCGGCATGGATGCGCTCGGCATTTTCCACCGCTACGCGCGTGTCGTCGTCGGCATGCACCACCAGTCCGGGCATTTCCAGACGGTAGCGCGCCACATCCAGGCACGCCGCGGATATGCCCGCCTGACGCTCGACCAGACGGATGAAATGCGAGCGAGCCAGGGCCGGCAAACCGACGAAACGAGCGAACAGGCGCAACTGTTCGAGAATCCGCGACGGCGCCGAGACCGTCACCAGCGCTTCGCTGCGCAACCCCATCTGGGCCGCCAGCAACGCCGCCGCGCCACCCAGGGAATGACCGACCACCGCACGCAGCGGCGGCAACTCGCCAGCGGCCTCCAGCAAGGCATGGGCGAACAGCACCACGTTCGCCTCCCTGCCCGGCGAGCGGCCATGTGCCGGCGCATCGAGGGCATACACCGAATAACCCGCGCCGACCAGTTGCTCGATCAGATGGGCGAACTGTGTCGGCCTGCCAGCCCAGCCATGCAGCAGCAGGACTGCCGGCCCCTCGCCCCAGCGCAACACCGACAGCCCGAAGCGCAGAGTGACGCGCTCCGAGCTGGCCAGCAGCGGCAGCTCCCAATCCTTCGGCGGCCACTCGCCAGGCATCATGAACGCCCGACGCATACGCTCGGCCGTCCAACGCGGCGCGATGCGGCCGATCGTCCCGTTGAAACCGCGAATCCAGGTCAGGCTGCTCATCTCGCACCTCCTCAGTTCACCGCCTGCTTGGCGGCACGCAGAACCCGGTCGGACAGTTCGCCCGGCCCCAACGCCCGGGCCAGCGCCAAACCGCCAATCATCAACACCAGGTCGGCCAGGGCGACGTCGGTTTCCTCGGGACTTTCCGCCAGGCTGGCGACCATGATCTCGACATGTCTGCTCAAGACCTCGCGAAACCCCTCTGGCAGGCGCGCCACCTCGGCGAGGGTCGCCGGCAGCGGACAACCAGCGTCGACCTGTGCGTCCCGATGCTTGCGCGACAGGTAGAAGGCGGCCGCCAAGGCCCGACGCTCCTTTCCCGACAATCCGGGGTCGAGTTCGCCGAGCAGTTCGCGGCGTTTGCCGAGCAATTGCTCGAATGCCTCGAGCATCAGCGCATCCTTGCTCTGGAAGTGGGCATAGAAGCCGCCGACGGTGAGCCCCGCCGCGCCCATCACTTCCCCGACGCTAGGCTCGACGGCGCCCCGCTCGAGCAGGGCCTGGGTGGCGGCACCGAGGATGCGGGCACGGGTCTGGGTTTTCTTGTCGCTCATGACGGCCTCCGAAAATATTATAGATGAAATATTACATGCATAATAAAAATCGACAAGCGTACGGCCGGACCGTCTGTCAGGAAATTCGAAAAGGGAAAAAACAAAAGGGCCATTCCAATTCGGAATGGCCCTATAGAGCCCCGCAGAGCGGGAAAAAGTGGCGTCCCCTAGGGGACTCGAACCCCTGTT
>NZ_KV811305.1:51557-51840 GCF_001813025.1 Pseudomonas sp. HMSC066A08 | reverse complement strand
CATGCAAGCGCTCTCCCAGCTGAGCTATAGCCCCGAATTCGCCATCAGGCGGGCGATCTTCCGATCGCTTCGACAACCTTCCGGTCATCGACACGTTCACCCATTGCTGGGACGGATGAACATGAAGTGGCGTCCCCTAGGGGACTCGAACCCCTGTTACCGCCGTGAAAGGGCGGTGTCCTAGGCCACTAGACGAAGGGGACAATGAAACCTTCGAAAAGTAAGGCCAGCGATGCTGGCCTTGGAATGTGGTGGAGCTAGACGGGATCGAACCGTCGACCTC
>NZ_KV811305.1:0-51457 GCF_001813025.1 Pseudomonas sp. HMSC066A08 | reverse complement strand
GGGCGGTGTCCTAGGCCACTAGACGAAGGGGACGAAACCTTCGTAGGAATCCGCAAAACCGACCGCGTATTCCCGGCAATTTGGTGGAGCTAGACGGGATCGAACCGTCGACCTCTTGCATGCCATGCAAGCGCTCTCCCAGCTGAGCTATAGCCCCAAAGTACCGCTGGATCGCTTCACTTCGTTGAGTTCGTCGTGAAGACGGGGCGCATACTAAGGGCGAGGCTTGAGGCTGTCAACATTATTTTTCATCGAAACCTAAAAAATTTTACCGGAAGAACAATCACTTACCTCCCCTCCCCCAAAAACGAGGCCCGCAACTGGGCGGGCCTCGTCATCGACTGTGGAAGAAAGCCGGTCAGCCGGGAATGGCGTCGCGGATCTTCTCCCACTCCTTGGTTTCCTTTTTCGACGCCCCGCCCAGCAGCTCCAGGGCCTGGCGCAAGCGATAGCGTGACAGGTCGGCGCCAAGGATCTCCATGGCGTCCAGTACCGAAACCGAGCTGGCATGCCCGGTGATGGCCGGGAACATCAGCGGCATCACGTCGCGCAGCTTGAGCTGGAGGTGTTCGGCGACAGCCTGGATGCAGCCGGTGATGCGCTCCTTCTCCCACTGGCGCAGGGATTCGAGTTTCCACAGCACCAGTTGCAGGACCTGGCGGACCTGGGTCGGATCGAGCTTCTTGTGTTCGAACAGCGAAGCGTCCAGCGACACCCCGCCGCTGAAGAAGAATCCGGCCAGCGGCGCGATCTGGCTGAAGTTCTCCACCCGTCCCTGCACGTGCGGAGCGATCTTCATCAGGTATTCGGGATTCAACGCCCACTTCTGTACCTCACGGGCAAACTCCTCCACGGACTGCTCGCGGATCCACTGTCCGTTCAGCCAGGAGAGCTTCTCCAGGTCGAAGATCGGTCCGCCCAGGGAGACGCGCGACAGGTCGAAATGCTCGATCATCTCGGCAAGGGTGAATTTCTCGCGCTCGTCCGGCATCGACCAACCCATCCGCCCGAGATAGTTGAGCAGCGCCTGCGGCAGGTAGCCCATGCGTTCGTAGAAGGTGATAGAGGTCGGGTTCTTGCGCTTGGACAGCTTGCTCTTGTCCGGGTTGCGCAGCAGCGGCATGTAGCAGAGCTGCGGCTGCTCCCAGCCGAAATACTCGTAGAGCTTGATCAGCTTGGGCGCCGACGGCAGCCACTCTTCGCCGCGCAGGACGTGGGTGATCCCCATCAGGTGGTCGTCGACCACGTTGGCGAGGAAGTAGGTGGGCAGGCCGTCGGCCTTCATCAGCACCTGCATG
Organism: Pseudomonas sp. HMSC066A08; assembly: GCF_001813025.1. NCBI lineage: Bacteria > Pseudomonadati > Pseudomonadota > Gammaproteobacteria > Pseudomonadales > Pseudomonadaceae > Pseudomonas > Pseudomonas sp. HMSC066A08. The sequence goes on along the minus strand of NZ_KV811305.1, from coordinate 50,159 downwards.
TCCATGCGATCCCACGGAATCTCGACATCACCGCGGAGCATGTCCGGCACCACGCAGACACCCTCGGTCGGCACCTTCATGCGGGTGACATGGGATTCGCCGGTGGCGACGCGGCGCTGCACCTCATCTTTCGGCAGGTGCATGCAGTGGCCGTCGTAGCGCGGGGTTTCCTTGCGCGCCATCTGCTCGGCGCGAACCGCATCGAGGCGCTCGGGTGTGCAGAAGCAGGTGAAGGCATGGCCCTTCTCGACCAGTTCGTCCGAATACTTCTTGTAGATGTGCCCGCGCTCGCTCTGCCGGTACGGGCCATGCGGGCCGCCGACGTCCGGGCCCTCGTCCCACTCGATGCCGAGCCAGCGCAGGGCGTCGTAGATCTGCTGCTCGGACTCCCGCGTCGAACGCAGTTGGTCGGTGTCCTCGATGCGCAGGATGAACTGACCGCCGTGCTGACGCGCGAAGCACAGGTTGAACAGCGCGATGTATGCGGTACCGACGTGCGGGTCGCCCGTCGGCGACGGGGCGATGCGAGTACGAACAGTGGTCATGGAGACTCTCTTGCCAAGCGGAAGTTAAAACGGAAATTCAGGGGCGCGATGTTATCAGGCGGGCCGCCTCCGGCTCCAGTAAACGACCGGTGTCGGCCGGCAGTCGGCTGATCAGGAAATCGAGGAAGGCCTTGACCTTCATCGCCTGGAAACGCCGCGAAGGATAGACCGCATACAGTTCGCCGACCGGCAGCGGCACGTCCGCCAGCAAACGCACCAGACGCCCGCTGTGCACGCTCTCCGCACAGATCAGTGCCGGTAGCGCGGCAATGCCGGCGCCGGCGACCACCGCCTCGCGGGCGAAGGTGATGTTGTTGCAGGACAGCACGCGCTGGCAGGGCAGGCTGTCTCCGGAAAGCGGCCAGTAGCGCTGGGAGTCGGTGGACAGAAGGACCGCGCGATGCCCGGCGAGCTCTGCCACCGATGTCGGCGTGCCGTGCGCCGCCAGGTAGTCGGGGCTGGCGCAGAGCCAGCGGCTGGTGGAGAGCAGGCGACGAGCCACCAGAGTGGAATCCTCCGGCTGGCCGACCATGATCACGATGTCGACACCCTCCTGCAACGGATCGACGCTGCGCGAGGCCAGCTCGACCTCGGCGGTGATCTGCGGGTACTGGCGCATGAAGTCGCCCAGCAGGCTGGCGAGGAACATCTGGCCGAACTCTATCGGCGAGGTGATCCGCAGTAATCCCGACGGCGCCCGCTGCAGCTGCATGACCGCCTGCTCGGCCTCGGCGAAATCATGCATGATCTGCCGGCAGCGCTCGTAGTAGGCCTGCCCTACTTCGGTCAGGCGCAACTTGCGGGTGGTGCGATTGAGCAGGCGGACGCCCAGGCGCTCCTCCAGCAGGGCGATGCGCCGGCTCACCGTGGACTTCTGCATGCCCAGGCTCTGCGCGGCCTGGGTGAAGCTGTGGTACTCCACCACGCGGGTGAAGATCAGCGCATCATCAAGCCCCATTATTGTTCCCTATAAGCAACAAAGAGTCCGAAGTGTAGCGCCTATAACGTCCGGCGGAACACTGCTAGATTGGCCGAATTTTGCCGACGGAACACTCCACCCATGCCCGCCCAACTCAAACGTCGCCTGACCGTCTTCCTGGTGGCCGTCGGCCTGATCGCCCTGGCCTTCTTCCTGCACTGGTGGTTCATCGGCCGCCATGTAGAAAGCACCGACAACGCCTACGTCCAGGGCGAGATCACGCGGGTGGCCAGCCAGTTGGGCGCGCGGGTCGAGGAAGTCCTGGTGCGCGACAACCAGCACGTGGACAAGGGGCAGCTACTGGTACGCCTGGAAGACGCCGACTTCAAGCTCGCCGTCGAGCGCGCCCAGGCCGCGCTGGCCACCCGCGAGGCGGAACTGGCCCAGGCACGCAGCAAGCTGGTGCAGCAGGGCAGCCTGATCGCCGCCAGCGCCGCCGACGTCAACGCCAGCCAGGCAACCCTCGGCCGCGCACAGATCGACCTGAACCGCGCCGAAGCCCTGCGCAAGCCCGGCTACGTTTCCGAGGAGCGGGTCACCACCCTCACCGCCGACAACCACGTGGCCCGCTCGCAACTGGCCAAGGCCCGCGCCGACCTCGAGGCACAACGCGTTCAGCGCGACACCCTGGGCGCCGAGATCAAGCGCCTGGAAGCGCAGATCGCCAGCGCCCGCACCGAACTGGCGCAAGCCGAAATCAACCTGTCACGCACCCTGATCCATTCGCCGATCAGCGGCCTGGTCGGCCAGCGCAGCGCACGCAACGGCCAGTACGTGCAGGTTGGTACCCATTTGCTGTCGCTGGTGCCGGACGAAGACATCTGGGTCCAGGCCAACTTCAAGGAGACCCAGGTCGGCCGCATGCGCGACGGGCAGAAGGCGCGCCTGACCTTCGACGCCTTCCCCGATACGCCTATCGACGGCCGCATCGACAGCCTGTTCGCCGCTTCCGGCGCGCAGTTCAGCCTGCTGCCGCCGGACAACGCCACCGGCAACTTCACCAAGGTGGTGCAACGCATCCCGGTGAAGATCGTGTTCGACGCCGACAACCCGCTGCATGGCCGCATCCGTCCCGGCATGTCCGTCGAAGCCGAGGTCGAGCTCCGTGACCGCTGAGGCGCTGGCCCGGCCGCTTGGCGAACCGACCCGGCGCGACTGGATCGCGGTGCTCAGCGCCATGCTCGGCGCATTCATGGCGGTGCTCGACATCCAGATCACCAACTCCTCGCTGAAGGACATCCAGGGCGCGCTGGCGGCGACCCTCGAGGAAGGCTCGTGGATCTCCACCTCCTACCTGGTAGCGGAGATCATCATGATCCCGATGACCGCCTGGCTGGTGCAGCTGCTCTCGGCAAGGCGCCTGGCGGTGATGATCTCGGCGGGCTTCCTGGTGTCCTCGCTGCTCTGCTCGTTCGCCTGGAACCTGGAAAGCATGATCGTGTTCCGCGCCATGCAGGGTTTCACCGGCGGCGCGCTGATTCCGCTGGCGTTCACCCTGGCCCTGGTCAAGTTGCCGGAACACCACCGTCCGAAGGGCATGGCGCTGTTCGCCATCACCGCCACCTTCGCGCCCTCCATCGGACCGACCCTGGGAGGCTGGTTGACGGAAAACTTCGGCTGGGAATACATCTTCTATATCAATGTGCCGCCGGGCCTGTTGATGATCGCCGGGCTGCTCTACGGCCTGGAGAAAAAGGCGCCGCACTGGGAACTGCTGAAGAGTACCGACTACGCCGGCATCGTCACCCTCGGCATTGGCCTGGGCTGCCTGCAGGTCTTCCTCGAGGAAGGTCACCGCAAGGACTGGCTGGAGTCGCAACTGATCGTCAGCCTCGGCAGCGTCGCCCTGTTCAGCCTGGTCCTGTTCGTCATCCTGCAGCTTTCGCGGCCGAACCCACTGATCGACCTGGGCATCCTGCGCAACCGCAACTTCGGCCTCGCGAGCATTTCCAGCATCGGTCTGGGCATGGGCCTGTACGGCTCGATCTACGTACTGCCGCTGTACCTGGCGCAAATCCAGGGCTACAACGCCATGCAGATCGGCGAGGTGATCATGTGGATGGGCATTCCCCAACTGTTCCTGATCCCGCTGGTCCCGAAGTTGATGAAGCTGGTCTCGCCGCGCCTGCTCTGCGCCGCCGGCTTCGGCCTGTTCGGCCTTGCCAGCTTCTTCTCCGGAGTGCTCAACCCGGACTTCGCCGGACCGCAGTTCAACCAGATCCAGCTACTGCGCGCCCTCGGCCAGCCGATGATCATGGTGACCATTTCGCTGATCGCCACCGCCTACCTGCAGCCACAGGATGCCGGCTCGGCCTCGAGCCTGTTCAACATCCTGCGCAACCTCGGCGGCGCCATCGGCATCGCCCTGCTCGCGACCCTGCTCGACAGTCGCGCCAAGGTGTACTTCGACTATCTGCGCGAAGCCCTGGTGCCGACCAACCCGCAGGTCGACGAACGCCTCGCGCAACTCGCCGCGCAACTGGGCAGCCAGCAGGCGGCGCTGGGCAAACTCAGCGAGATCACCCACCAGCAGGCGATGATCATGGCCTACAACGATGCTTTCCATGTCATCGGCATGGTGCTCGCAGTGAGCATGCTCGCGGTGCTGCTGACCCGCTCGCTGCCGGCCGGCATCGGCGCCCGCGCCGACGCCGGGGCTCACTGAGGATCAGACGTTGACCAGGCGCTCGCGCAGCGTCTGGATCTCGTCGCGTAGTTGCGCCGCCGCCTCGAACTCCAGGTCGCGGGCCAACTGGTACATCTTTTCCTCCAGTTGGCGGATGCGCTTGCTGATCTCGCTCGGCGAGCGCAGTTCGTTCTCGTAGCGCCCGCTCTCTTCCGCCACCTTGGCCACGCCCTTGCGCTTGCCGCGCGCGCCGGGCACCACGGCGCCTTCGAGAATGTCCTTGATGTCCTTGCGCACCCCCTTGGGCACGATGCCATGGGCTTCGTTGAAGGCGATCTGCTTGGCCCGACGCCGCTCGGTCTCGTCGATCGCGCGCTGCATCGAGCCGGTGACGTTGTCGGCGTAGAGGATCGCCTTGCCGTGCAGGTTGCGCGCGGCACGACCGATGGTCTGGATCAGCGAGCGCTCCGAGCGCAGGAAGCCTTCCTTGTCCGCGTCGAGGATCGCCACCAGCGACACCTCGGGCATGTCCAGGCCTTCGCGCAGCAGGTTGATCCCCACCAGCACGTCGAACGCACCGGCGCGCAGGTCGCGGATGATCTCCACTCGCTCGACGGTATCGATGTCCGAGTGCAGGTAGCGTACCCGAACGTCGTGATCACCGAGATAATCGGTGAGGTCCTCGGCCATGCGCTTGGTCAGGGTAGTCACCAGCACCCGCTCGTCCTTGGCCACCCGCTGGCGGATCTGCGAGAGCAGGTCGTCCACCTGGGTCATCGCCGGACGTACCTCGATCTCCGGATCGACCAGCCCGGTGGGACGCACCACCTGCTCGATGACCCGCCCGGCATGTTCCGCCTCGTAGGGGCCCGGGGTGGCGGAGACGAAGATGGTCTGCGGACTCACCGCCTCCCACTCTTCGAAGCGCAGCGGCCGGTTGTCCAGCGCCGAAGGCAGGCGGAAACCGTATTCCACCAGGGTCTCCTTGCGCGAGCGGTCGCCCTTGAACATCGCGCCGACCTGCGGAACGCTGACGTGCGACTCGTCGATAACCAGCAGCGAATTGGCCGGCAGGTAGTCATAGAGCGTCGGCGGCGGCTCGCCGGGGGCCCGCCCGGAAAGATAGCGCGAGTAATTCTCGATGCCGTTGCAGTAGCCCAGTTCGAGGATCATCTCCAGGTCGAAACGCGTGCGCTGCTCCAGGCGCTGCGCTTCCACCAGCTTGTTGTTGTTGCGCAGGTAGTCAAGGCGTTCCTTGAGTTCGGCCTTGATCTGGTCGACCGCCTCCAGCAGCGTCTCGCGCGGGGTCACGTAGTGGCTCTTGGGGTAGAAGGTGAAGCGCGGCAGCTTGCGGATCACCTCGCCGGTGAGCGGGTCGAAGGCCGAGAGACTTTCCACCTCGTCGTCGAACAACTCGACACGGATCGCTTCGAGGTCGGATTCGGCCGGGAAGATGTCGATCACATCGCCACGCACACGGAAAGTCGCACGGGCGAAATCCATGTCGTTGCGGGTGTACTGCAGGCTGGTCAGTCGCCGCAGCAGTTCGCGCTGGTCGATGCGGTCGCCGCGGTCCAGGTGCAGGACCATCTTCAGGTAGGACGCGGGATCACCGAGGCCGTAGATGGACGACACGGTGGCAACGATGATCGCATCCGGACGCTCGAGCAGCGCCTTGGTCGCCGACAGGCGCATCTGCTCGATATGGTCGTTGATCGAGGAATCCTTCTCGATATAGGTATCGGAAGACGGTACGTAGGCCTCCGGCTGGTAGTAGTCGTAGTAGGAAACGAAGTACTCCACGGAATTGTGCGGGAAGAACGTCTTGAACTCCCCGTAGAGCTGGGCCGCCAGGGTCTTGTTCGGCGCCAGGACCAGGGTCGGGCGCTGCACCTGGGCAATCACGTTGGCGATGCTGAAAGTCTTGCCAGAGCCCGTCACCCCCAGCAGGGTCTGGTGCGAAAGCCCCGCCTCCAGCCCCTCGACCATCTGCCGGATGGCTTCCGGCTGGTCGCCGGCGGGCTTGAAGCGCGAGTCGAGTTGGAACGTATCCATGAAAAACCTCGCAGGGAGCTGTGACGCCAAGGAAAATCCGGCGTCAGAAATAGCTGAAAGCATGCACCTAAATGTCGCCGCATGCATCAAGGGGTGTCTATAATAACCCCCCGTTTGCGCAACCCTTTGCGCCCCCGCATAACGGGTTGCGTTGCCCTCCTCTCTTCACACTCCGAGCAGCCGCAAAATGAGTCTGTTTTCTGCCGTCGAAATGGCACCGCGTGATCCCATCCTTGGCCTGAACGAAGCCTTCAACGCCGATACCCGTCCGGGCAAGATCAACCTGGGCGTGGGCGTGTACTACAACGAGGAGGGGCGCATTCCGCTGTTGCGTGCCGTGCAGGCTGCCGAGAAGGCCCGCATCGAGGCCCATGCGCCGCGCGGCTACCTGCCGATCGAAGGGATCGCCGCCTACGACCAGGGCGTACAGAAACTGCTGTTCGGTAACGAATCCGAGCTGCTGGCCGCCGGCCGTGTGGTCACGACCCAGGCCGTCGGCGGCACCGGCGCCCTCAAGCTCGGCGCCGACTTCCTCAAGCGCCTGCTGCCCGACGCCACCGTGGCCATCAGCGACCCGAGCTGGGAAAACCACCGCGCACTGTTCGAAGCCGCCGGCTTCCCGGTGCAGAACTACCGCTATTACGACGCCGCCAGCAACGGCGTGAACCGCGCCGGCCTGCTGGAAGACCTGAATGCCCTGCCGGCCCGCTCGATCGTGGTCCTGCACGCCTGCTGCCATAACCCGACCGGCGTCGATCTCGAGCTGGACGACTGGAAGCAGGTGCTGGACGTGCTCAAGGCCAAGGGCCATGTACCGTTCCTCGATATCGCCTACCAGGGCTTCGGCAACGGCATCGAGGAAGACGCCGCCGCGGTGCGCCTGTTCGCCCAGTCGGGCCTGAGCTTCTTCGTCTCCAGCTCGTTCTCCAAATCCTTCTCGCTCTATGGCGAACGCGTCGGCGCCCTGTCGATCGTTACCGAAAGCCGCGATGAATCGGCCCGCGTGCTGTCGCAAGTGAAGCGGGTGATCCGCACCAACTATTCGAACCCACCGACCCACGGCGCCAGCGTCGTCTCCTCCGTGCTCAACAGTCCGGAACTGCGGGCCCTCTGGGAACAGGAACTGGGCGAGATGCGCGACCGCATCCGCGACATGCGCCTGGCGATGGTCGAGCAACTGGCAGCCCACGGCGCCAAGCGCGACTTCAGCTTCGTCGGTCGCCAACGTGGCATGTTCTCCTATTCCGGTCTGACCGCCGACCAGGTCGAGCGCCTGAAGACCGAGTTCGGTATCTACGCCGTCAGCACCGGCCGTATCTGCGTCGCCGCGCTGAACAAATCGAACCTGGAGACCATCACCAAGGCCATCGTCCAGGTCCTGTAGGGAAAATGGGGAAGTCATCGGGAGAGGCTTGACTTCCCCTTTTTAATCAGTAACATACGCCTCGCTGTTCCGCGATAGCTCAGTCGGTAGAGCAAATGACTGTTAATCATTGGGTCCCTGGTTCGAGTCCAGGTCGCGGAGCCAAATTCAAAGCCCTCGGCACATGCCGGGGGCTTTTTCGTTATCGGGACGAAAGTTCGCCCCTTCAGTCGCACCTCACTCGATGACGATCCGCGACCGGTTCTTCTCCAGCAACGCCGGGCCTACCCCTTTCACTTCCAGCAGTTGATCCACCGAGACGAACGGACCATGGGCCGCACGATACTCGAGGATCGCCCTGGCCTTGGCCTCGCCGACACCGTTGAGCCCCCGTATCAGGGCGGCCTCGTCGACCGTGTTGATATTGACCTGTTCCCCCGGCGACACGGTCGTCGCAGGTGTCGTCGCGGCCAGCGGATTCTTGGCGACGGCGACCGGTGCGGCGGAAGCCGAAAACGGAAGACAGGCGAACAGGATGAGAAGCAGAGCGGATTTGATTAGGTGCATGGGTGCACTCCTTCAGAGATGAATGACCACGTAGAGGGCTTCATGCCCATCCACGAAACCACCTTATCGCCGTGGAACGCACCTGGATCGACAGCCCCAGCAAAGCAGTCGCTTCCTGGTCCGGCACCGGAAACATCGTACGTAGAAAACAAAAAAGGCCGCTAGGCGGCCTTTTCCGGAGAACGATGACTCAGGGTTCTCGCCGCCTCTGGCGATAGATCCAGTCGACGATTTCACCGTCAGGCGCATAGCCGCTGACGGTTTCCCGCAGCAACTGGCGAACCCGCGAGTAGTCGTCCTTCTCCACGGCGGCCAGCAACTGCTCCAGCACGACCTTGAAGGCCTCCCAGCTCAGATGTTCCTCGTTGGCCCGCATGATCATCGGATGGTCGGTGGGATTCACGTTGTCACCGATCAGCAGCTCTTCGTAAAGCTTCTCGCCAGGACGCAGGCCACTGAACTCGATGGCGATGTCACCATGAGGCGAACGCTCGGAACGCACGCTCAGGCCGGACAGGTGGATCATCTTCTCGGCGAGTTCCAGGATCTTCACCGGCGGCCCCATGTCCAGCACGAATACATCTCCGCCCTGCCCCATCGAACCGGCCTGGATAACCAACTGCGCCGCCTCGGGAATGGTCATGAAGTAACGGGTGATGCTCGGGTGGGTGACCGTCACCGGGCCGCCGCGCTTGATCTGCTCGCGGAACAGCGGAATGACCGAGCCGGACGAACCGAGGACGTTACCGAAGCGGACCATGGTGAAACGGGTCTTGTTGACGTGATGCACGTCCTTCCGGTCGCCGAACAGCACCGGCGCCGATTCGTTGCTGAGCGCCTGAAGGACCATCTCCGCCAGGCGCTTGGTGCTGCCCATCACATTGGTCGGCCGCACCGCCTTGTCGGTGGAAATCAGCACGAAGTTCTGCACGCCGACCTGCACCGCGGCCTGCACCGCATGCAAGGTGCCTATCACGTTGTTGAGAACGCCTTCGGCGATGTTGTGCTCGACGATCGGCACATGCTTGTAGGCCGCCGCATGGTAGACGGTATTGACCTTCCAGGTGCGCATCACGTCCACCAGGCGCTCGGGGTTGCGCACCGAACCGAGGATCGGCAACAGGTTCACCGAAAGCGACTCGCGCTTGATCCGACGCTCCAGTTCCTGATGGATGCTGTAGAGGTTGTATTCGCTGTGCTCGAACAGGATCAGCACGCTAGGCGAACAACTCATGATCTGCCGACAGAGTTCCGAACCGATAGAGCCACCCGCCCCGGTCACCATCACCACCTGACCGCGGATGCACCGTTCCAGCAGCTCCTTGCGCGGTGCGACGCTGTCGCGCCCCAGCAGGTCAGCGATGTCCACCTCCTGCAGGTCGTCCACCTTGACCCGGCCGCTGGCCAGGTCCATGAAGCCGGGCATGCTGCGCACGTGGAGCGGGAACGGCTCCAGGGACTCGAGAATCTCTCGGCGCCGGGCCCGAGTGGCGGAAGGAATCGCCAGGAGAACCTCCTGCGCGCCCGTCTCGTCGATCATCTGGCGGATATGCTTGGCGGTATAGACCCGCAGACCGGCGATGACCCGGTTGGCGATCTGCTTGTCGTCATCGATGAACGCCACCGGACGCATCGCCCGACCGAGACGCAATGCCGCAACCAACTGGTTGCCGGCCGCCCCTGCGCCATAGATGGCCACCCTGGGCAGGCCGTCCTGACGATTGAGAAATGGTACCGACTGCACAGCAGAGTACCAGTCGCCCATGAAATACTGGCGCATGGCCAGACGCAAGCCGCCGATCAGCAGCATGCTCAGCCACCAGTAGTTGAACACCAGGGAACGCGGCACCGGCGCCGGTGCGCCACGATACCAGTACACCACCAGCGACAGCACCAGAGCCGAGATAGTCACCGCCTTGGCGATGGCGATCAATGCATCGTTACCGAGATAGCGCATTACCGCGCGATACATGCCGAAGCGAATGAATAGTGGAATGGCGACAACCGGCGCAGTGATGAAAAGCCATGCATGCTCGCCGAACACGTCGATCATATCGTCCGTGCCTAGACGGACCACAAAAGCGAGCCACAGAGACAGCCATACCAGAAGGATATCCGTAGCCACTTGAAGCAAACGTTTCCAGCGACGAGGCATGGATAACAACTTTACTCTTAAACGATCTAGCATTCCCCTACTCCTTTAGGCCTGAGCGGACGACTCTAGCTTACCCGCCTTGAACCTCACTGCTAGAAAAACGAGAGGGACGTAGGCTATGACGATGCCCATCAAAGGCTCTAGAGACCCACTCCCGACCAACAAGGCTATAGGGAGGAGCCAGATGACGTTCAATGCCGTGACGCCAATCGTAACAGGAGCATGCTTTCCATAATACCGGCTTGCGTATTGATAGGCATGGCTTCGATGAGCCTCATACACCTTGTCCCCTCTCAGCAAGCGACGAATCAGAGTATAGGTCGCATCAACGATGAAAACGCCTAACAGGACCAACCATGCCCAGAAAAAATTTGTATCCATCCACATGGCATGAATGGAAAGAATTCCTAAAACAATCCCCAGAAAACCACTACCCGCATCTCCCATGAAAATTTTTGCGGGTGGAAAATTCCAGAATAAGAATCCAAAAACGGCAAAAGCTAGCGATAAGGGGAGCACAGCCTGCGTCAGTTGGCCATTCAGCCAGTATAATAATGCCCCACCAATACAGACAAAAATGGCCTGAAGGCTGGCAAGTCCATCGATCCCATCCATGAAGTTATAGAGATTCAGCAACCAGACGAGATAGAAAGCAAAGAGAAGTCCTCCGAACCACCCCAGGTCCCAACTGACACCAACAATCTGAAATGGTGGTATGCCATTCAAAAAGTACAATGAGACCAAGGCTGCACTGAAATGTCCCAGCAGACGCCAGCGTGCGGCGATATGACCGTGATCATCCATGAATCCAATAATGGCAACCCCGCCGCCAGCGAAAAGCAAGGCCCAGGACACGGCCCATGAGATACTTCCCAGTACAGCCCAAATAGGCAGCATGAGACAAAATGTAACTACAATGGCGACCCCACCTCCGCGTGGAGTGGGAACGACATGGGAACTTCGAGAGTTAGGGGTGTCAAGTAAGCTCCTCGCTAAGGCATAACGGCGCAAGAGGCCTGTAAGCAGTCCCGAAACCCCAGATGCAGCGAGTAACAAATACCATTCTTCCATTTATAAATTCATCCCCAACAATACTCTCACCCCTTCAACAGGGTTCAATTCGATTGTTCTGCGTGGTACGCCATGCTAGTAGAAAAGCGCCTGCAGATAATCATTTAGTACGTTTGACGTATATTCTACCAACATCTTCCAACGCGGAAAGGGTGCTCTTGCGGGGTTCCCAGCCAAGCAAAAACCTGCCTTTCGACGAGTCGACCTCTAGCGAGCAGCATAACTGAGTGTATAAACCACCCTTTCCTACTAATTTAAGAAACCCCAGAATAAACCTAGGAACAGGCCACATGATGGGGCGATGCCCCATTCCCGTAGCAAGCGCAGTCACCAGTTGCTTGGTAGAAATATCCTGACCATCGGATACCAAAAACAGTTCGCCGGCAGCAGAAGGATGCGTCATACAGCAAGCTAGAAAGTCAACTAAATTATCCAGAGAAACAAAACTTCGTCGGTTATCTATGCAACCAAATGGAAGAGGAAGCCCCGAAGCAACCAGTTTCAACAATCGCGAGAAATTTCCAGGAGCATTCCAGTCGTAAACAAGTGGAGGCCTGACGATAACAAGTTCTGTTGAGGACTGCTTGAAAAGCTCACGAAGCGCTACTTCAGCCTCAAACTTTGAAATCGCATATTCTGCATGAGGAGCCGGCTTGGAATTCTCATCGAAGGGCTTTTTTTTGGTTAAAGCGCCATTTACACCAATAGAACTAACAAAAATAAAACGCTTTACAGATGCTTCGATCGCCTGCCGAGCAAGCGCCAGAGTAGCATCGCGATTCACCTTCCGAAAAATATCTAGTGAATCACGCTGCCTTCCAAAGATATGGGCTCGTCCAGCTAGATGAACTACGCATTCAACGCCCCGCAGCGCAGCATCAAGCTTAGTGCTCTCTTTCAGCTCCGCCCGAACATACTCAACCCCCGCAACAGGATTGCACAGGGATCGTACTTGTCCAATAACCTGAAAGGGGCCGGCAGCAAGCGACCTGCAAAGCGCACTCCCGACAAAACCGCTAGCCCCGGTTACCAGCACCTTCATCATATTTTCGACTCAGATAGAAGCGGTCGAACACAGGCAGCGAATTTTTCCAATGAAATATATTCAGAATAGTTTTGCTGAAGGATACTCCGCGGGACTCCCCTTAAACTAGACAAGTCGAGTTCACAAATCTCATCGATCAATCTTGCCAAAGCAACCGGATCATTCGGCGGACAGTTCCAACCGATTCCGGTCTCATCTATTATACGGGAGATTTCAGCCCCTTTTTCCATGACAGCTAGAATCGGTTTGTCTGCTGCCATGGAGAAATATGCCTTGCTGGGAACCCCAAGCCCGAACATTCCTTCTTCTAAGGTAACTAAGGCAACGTCACAGGCCGCCAAACCAAAATTCTTTTCGGCTAATGGCAGCTTTCCAAAATACCTCAACCGAGCACACTGATCTTCCAACGCATGCTTTTTTACACTGTCGACCAAGGCACCATCTCCAATAAAAGCAAAAGCCGCCTTCTCGTTTTTAACCAACTGAATAGCAGAAAGTATGTTTTCTATACCTTGTAATCGACCGACATTACCAAAAAATTGGAAAACCCTTTTACCTTTCCACTCGGGAATATTGATAAAAGGAGCATCCTCTCTCGGCACTGGGAAAACCTCTTTCTCACAGGCCCAATTCGAAATAAAGACCAAAGATCGCGGGTCATTCACCTTCTCTTTCATAAGAGCTTCCATATCGCGCCCTATTACGACCAGACGATCAGCGGATGAGTAAATGAAAGAAAAGAAACGATGTAGAAGCCGGTAGGCAATACTATCTTTCTTCAGAACACCCGCCGGCACCAAGTTCTCGGGAAACACATCATGCACCAGCAGCACCCACTTGAAACCGAGGGCATATCTTAGCAAGGGAAACGTCATCAGTAGAAGAGCAGGATTGGTTCCACTCAATACCACATCTCCTCGTCTAGCACGAGAAGTCAATTTTACTGAGAACAGAAACGCCTGAAAAATCTGCGCTAATCCTCTAGAGAGGAGTCTATTCTTATTGCTCCTCGGAAACTTAAAGCATTCTTGCTCAACGGAAGGTGAAACCACAGGCGGGGTTTCCCCTGCGGTCAGCGGAAAGATTACGGTTAGCCCACCAAACTCCCGCTGCATCTTTCCTATTATCTTCTCCCAATAGTATCCCGTGGAGTTCTGATTGGCACCGACATACTCAGAAACCACAAATATCCTTGCCATCAACTCCACGCCTCAAGTTAATATTTTTTCCAGACAGTTCGCATGACATAGTCCCGATAGCTATGAACTATTCGAACAATCTTTTCAGAAACGTTGGGCATGCTATAGTCAGCGACCAAGCGTAACATACGCTCTGCGTCGCGCCCCTGTCCCTCCAACACCTCGAGTGCTTGTAGTACTCGATCCGAATCCAGCCCGACCATCATCACCACAGCCTCTTCCATGCCTTCTGGGCGTTCATGAGCCTCGCGAATATTCAAAGCGGGAAAATTCAGTATTGAAGACTCCTCACTGATGGTCCCACTATCAGAAATAACTGCCTTGGCTGTCATTTGCAGTTTATTATAATCCTTAAAGCCGAGGGGTTTCAGCAGTTTAATACCCTCGTGAAACTTTGCCCCCGTTCCCTCAATTCTCTTTTTTGTTCTAGGGTGAGTTGATACGATCACGGGCAGCGAGTACTTTTCTGCCACAGCGTTGAGCATAGAAACCAACTTCAAGAAATTCTTATCCGAATCTATGTTTTCCTCTCGGTGCGCACTCACGACAAAGAACCGCTCTGTTTTCAATCCGAGCCTTTCAAGAATATCGGAGGACTCGATCCCGTCACGATAGTGTTCGAGAACTTCGAACATGGGGCTACCAGTCTTGATAACCATTTCTGGAGAAAGTCCTTCACGCAAGAGATAATCACGCGCGATGGTACTATAGGTCAAATTTATATCAGCTGTATGATCGACAATGCGCCGATTTATCTCTTCAGGCACACGCATATCGAAACAGCGATTGCCTGCCTCCATATGAAAGGTCGGTATCTTACGCCGTTTTGCAGGCAGTACCGCCATACAACTATTGGTATCACCCAGCACGAGCAGCGCATCGGGATCTATTTCGCCCAGAACACGATCGACTGCAATTATTACATTCCCTATCGTTTCAGCCCCGGAAGACCCGGCGGCATTTAGGAAATAATCCGGCTTTCTTATACCGAGGTCCTGAAAAAATATTTCATTAAGTTCGTAATCATAATTCTGTCCAGTATGGACAAGTACATGCTCACAGTACTGATCAAGCTTCGCCATGACCCTGGACAAGCGAATAATCTCAGGACGAGTTCCAACAACCGTAACGACTTTTAGCTTCTGCATTGTCATCTCACTATACCTTACGCACCTTCGCCTACTGAACAAGCGTAGGTATCCGGATTTTCCCGATCAAATACTTCGTTAGCCCACAACATGACTACCATATCGTCAGTTCCGACATTAGTAATGTCATGAGTCCATCCAGGCACTGTTTCGACAATCTCTGCCTTTTCACCATTGGTGAAAATTTCGTAAAATGCCCCGGTCAGTATGTTTCTAAACTTGAAACGTGCCATCCCTTTGATAACCAGAAACTTTTCGGTTTTCGAGTGATGGTAATGCCCGCCCCTGGTAACACCTGGATGAGCCGTAAAAAACGAGAACTGGCCAGAATCCGCGGTCTTCAGCATCTCGACGAATGTGCCACGCGGATCCGAATGCATTGGTACGTCGTAACTAAAACTATCTTCTGGCAAAAAACTTAGATAAGTCGAGTACAAGGCGCGGGTCAATCCCGAGCCAACCCTTGCGGTAATCAGTGACTTTCGACTATCACGAAACTCATACAATTGCTCTGCGAGTTTGCCAACTGAAATCTGATACTGGGGCTCTACCTGCAGTGAAGTCGCATTGGATAGCTTCCCATCCATGACTTTCATGAAGGTGCGAACCACATCATCTATGTATACAAGAGTGATCTCTGCCGAGGGATTGTTAATTTGAATCGGAATATCTCGAGTAATGTTATGACAAAAAGTCGCAACCGCCGAATTATAATTCGGACGCGACCATTTACCGAACACATTAGGAAGGCGAAATATGTAGACAGGACAGCCAACATCCTCACCTAGAACTTCGAGATGTTCTTCTGCGGCTCGCTTGCTTAAACCGTACTCATTATCCACCTCAGCCTGAATGGATGAAGTATAAAGGAGTGGTATGGCTCGTCCATTGGACCTTACCGCCTCACACAGAGCCCGCGTGAGTTCGGAATTCCCGATCTTAAACTCTTCTGGTTTTTCCGGACGATTGACCCCGGCAAGATGAAAAATAAAATCAACGGAACGAATTAGTTCAGGCAGATCACCAACACTACTCTCGCGAGTGAATGACACCACCTCGATACCGCCCCGCTCTGCAAGATGAGCGCACAGATTCCTTCCAACAAATCCATTCGCGCCGGTTACAAAAACCTTCATCGTTTACTCCTCTGGACTGGCACTCTCGCCACGCTGAATAGCACGAATGAAATCCAACTTCAGCAACAGCTTTTGCATTCCTTCGATATCCAGACGTTTGGTATTATGAGAGTTATAGTCCTCTGTATGAGTAATTTTTTCCTCGCCTTGCTCCACAAACTTACTATAGTTCAGATCACGCAAATCTGGGGGGATACGATAGTAGTCACCCATGTCTTCAGCACAGGCCATTTCCTCTCGACTAAGAAGCGCCTCATAAAGCTTCTCTCCATGGCGTGTGCCTATTACATTGATAGGATAACCAGACTTGCCAAGCAATTGAGTAAGCGCATGAGCCAGCACCTCGATGGTTGCAGCCGGTGCTTTCTGTACAAAAAGATCTCCATTGGTACCATGCTCGAAAGCATAAAGCACAAGGTCTACGGCATCCGTAAGCGTCATCATGAAACGTGTCATGTTTGGATCAGTGATTGTAAGAGGCTGGCCTGATCGCATTTGCTCGATAAAGAGAGGAATGACCGAGCCCCTTGAAGCCATGACGTTACCATAACGGGTGCCACAAATTACGGTCGGAGTGCGCTCCAGGTTTCGAGACTTGGCGACCATGACCTTTTCCATCATGGCCTTTGAAATACCCATGGCATTGATTGGGTAAACCGCCTTATCCGTACTCAGACAAACGACTTTCTTGACGCCATTCTGGATAGCAGATTCGAGGACATTTTCCGTTCCGATGACATTGGTCTTCACAGCCTCCATTGGGTAGAACTCACAAGAGGGAACCTGCTTCAATGCAGCCGCATGAAAAATGTAGTCCACACCGCGAGTAGCATTCAGAGTGCTTTGATAGTCCCGGACATCTCCAATATAAAACCTCAGCTTGGGGTGAGCATAGCGCTTACGCATATCATCTTGCTTCTTCTCATCCCGACTGAACACACGTATTTCACCAATATCTGTATCCAGAAAACGCTTCAGAACGGCATTTCCAAAGGAACCAGTTCCACCGGTAATCAACAGAACAGAATTCTTATCCATACACCACCTCTTTACTAGTGCGTTCAACGTCCCTTTTCCGCCTCAAAAGATAAAGAAAGCGAAAAACAACGAGCCAGAACAATGCAGCCCCTACCGGATGGAAAAGCCCACCGCCGCTAAAGACATAATTAACGAACCAGATTATAAATGCAGAGCATAAGAAGCCTAACTCAGTACAAGCTATTTTTCTTCGCCGGAAGACAAGCAAAAATACAGAGTAGACAAAAAGCAACAATAGCAAAAGAACAGCCAAGCCACCAAAAATGAAACCATAGATGCAAAGCAGTTCGACAATACCATTGTGCGCCATTGGATATTGCGCATACCCTAGAACCCCCCCTCCCCCAAAAACGCCGGCGCCCAAAACAAGTATCTCGCTACCGTAGAAAGACAATGTTTCCAAAGGCAGTGCAGTTACCCGATCGAATATGGATTCGAAGAATGGAACATCTTGCGAGACTGAAGAGTCGGAGGTGAGGAGCCCGACAATCAGTCGATGCACAGTTTCCAGACTGCCAGCCCCGAAGTCTGCAAGGAAAAATACAGATAAACCCAGCCCTGCAAGAAGGAAGGTGAAAAACAAGTATGTCTTTTTGATCAGATTTAGCCAATAGGCAAAGAATAAGACTATGACGATATTGGCCAGAGCAGCTTTCTGCAGCGACAGCATCGCCCCCAAGCAAAGAAGGAAGAAACATATCACGCGCGCCCAACCCTTTAGATAAAAGAGTGAAGCAAGTGCGGGAACTCCTACCATAACACCATATGCGGTCAAACTTCCTACCAACGATGCAAAACGAGCGCCCCCGGCACGCTCACTGGCTTCAGCGAACCATTCTATAGGTCCAAATGCATACTGCCAGAGGAAAGAAAGAGCCGCCAGACTGAAAAAAAATGAAATAAGTTGCATGGGCGCTTTTAGATTATCTCTGGCAAGAACCATAGCAACAAAGAGAAGAGGCAATGATGCCCACAACCTGAAAATCCCTATGGAATAGTCTCCATATAGGTCGAACCATAACATCGAAACGAGCGAGGCATACGTCCAGAAGAAAATAACAAATATTCCTAATGCGCTATATTTAATATCCCTCCAATTATTAATAAACAAGAGAAAAAATAGCCCACAAAACCCAGCAAGAACTAAATAATATGCACCGGATAGATTCCGCAGAATATGAAATAGAAACACAAAAAGGAGAACCAGAGCAACGCTTCTCTGCTTCACGAGTACCACCCATCTTTGTTTGCTTTCTCTTTGGAAAGTTTTGACTTTCTATCGAGAACCCCCTTCCGATAAGAGGAGGCCAAAACGAGCCTATAAGCAGCTCTGGAGTAGAGCCATCGAATAGAGTCCGTTTTCTCTAGAGAATGAATAAGAACATTTGAAAACTTTGACTCCAGCGCAAGACACAGCACTGCCCTGAATAGACTCTGAAACTTGCTTGACAAAACAAACCCCGGTTCCATCCATCGTATAGGACCAAGAGTCTCAAGGTCCTCAGTTGTTGCAACTTTCATGAATTCCGGCATTCCGTCACGGGCGGCATGATAGTACTTGCGACAGAACTTCGAAATACTACCTTCCGGTTCGACATGCTCGATTTCAGCCCGACAAGGAAGAACAGAATAACCAAGCTTGCCGACCCTTAATCCAAATTCCGTATCTTCAAAGCCGTATCCAACAAATCGCTCATCAAAAAAAGCATTGTCTTGGAGCAGAATATCCCTCTCAGCGAGCATATTCATGGTAACAATAGTTTTATAGCCCAAGGAGTTGGGCAGCGGCTTGTCAGCAGAGAAGTGACAACTATCCCTATAGCGATAGTAATTACTCGTCGACACCAATGAGCGAGAAAATCTGACACCACCGCACCAGATAACGCGTTCCCCCCTTCGAGAGTTAGCAGCGTTCAGAAAATTCGAGAGATGAGTAGGATCTGGCACACAATCGTCATCAAGAAGCACTACGTAGCGCCCCTCCGCTAAACGAACGCCTTTATTTCGTTTTGCACTAGCCGAATTCAGCTCGGCCTGCTCAAGACGGACGTTGAAGCCCTGAACCGCTTCGAACTCGCGGACCACATCGGGTGTTTCATCACCACTATTACTGTCGACAACAATAACTTCAAAATCCTTAAAAGGCAGAGACTGCGCTACAAGGCCGGCCAGGACCAATTTTAGTTCCTTGGGACGACGCCAAGTACTAACGACGACACTCAACAACATCAAAGTCCCCTTTTCTCTCTCAACTTAATCGTGGCCAGCAAAAACATTCCCATCCCCAAAGAGACCTCTGTAACGACCAGCGTCCACGCTCCAAAAAGCTCATCCCCCCAAAGCGCCAAGAGGATAAATGTTAATACCCCGCCCAACTCCGCAAAAAAAATTGCTCGCAAATATACACCATCATACCCGGAAGGAACAAGAGTCAGCCCTCCATACAGAACACCAATACAAGCAAACACTGGCACTATCGAGAACATTCTTATCACAACAGTTAGACCACTAGACTGTTCCGGGAATAGGAGATATGAAATGTATTCAGAAAATAAGAAAAGAAATAAACAACTAGGAACAGCAATTAATAACATCAGACCTAGCGCTCTCCTTCTTAAACTGCCGACTGCCGGGTCGGCACTCGCATACATCCTGCTAAAAGTCGGAAATAGAGCGCTAGCTATGGGTGAAGTAGCAGCCGCGATCCCGCGAAGGAATTTATCCGCAGTAGAAAGCACTCCGGCCGCGGAGGTTCCACCAACAACACCAACCGCCGCAACGAGCACTTGCATGTGCAAGCTAAGTAAAGCCAGAGAAAGAAAAGATCGAGCACCGTCACGCAATATATCGAAAATTCTGTCTTTCTCGAGAACCGGGCGCCACCGTATTCCCATAGAAAATAAAATACAACAGAGAGCACTTCCACCTATGACATAGGAAAAACCAAACCCCAACGAAGCCAGCACAAGGTCAGAATCCTTCATAACGAAAAAAAACGACCAATAGGAAATAAAACGCCTTAGACAAAAAATTGGTAAGCGCCAACCATCCAAACAACGCTCTCCCCTGAAAGAACCATACTGCTTGAAGATAATTTCCAACTACTGCCGGAAGAGTAGCCGTAACCAAGACAAGCAAGGGGATTGGTAAAATAGAAGATACAGCCAAAATGGCCAGCACTAAAAGTGAAAGCAGCAATAATAGGAATCTAGCACTCTGTACAACAGAAAAGAAACTAGACAGTTCAACTTTGTTATCGATAATGGCAGCTTTTCTTGACCCTGCCAAAATAAACCCAAAGTCTACCAGTTGACATAAAATGATAGCCACGGCCTGGGCAATCACCAATTGGCCAAACGCTTCGCTTGACAATGATCTCGTGAGAAAAGGAATCGCAGCAAGAGGCAAAAGATAGTTGCTGCCCATGGATATACCGGAGTAGAAAACGCCCCGCCTTATTGACATTCTACTCGATACTCCCTAATACGATTCAACAACTACAACAAGTAAACCCTGATGACAGTAAGTGCCATCAGGGTTGAGATCAAAATTTAGCGAAGCGAGCCATCGCTACGGACCTTTCTTATAAAACCAGCGAGCACTGCGAGTAGAATCCCAATTATCAATCCTGCCAAAGTACCTATAGTAACTATCAGAATCTTCTTCGGCTTAATGGGTTGATTTGAAAAAGAGAGCCCCTCGTCTTCCTTGTAGACAGCCACCGCATCAGAATCCACAGACAAACTGGAATTCCAAGATAGCTTCCCTTGGAGAGTTCTCAACTCAGGAATGAACGGAGCATCTACGCTACGCGACTCGAGATTGTTGATTTCAGCGCGCAGCGCCTTAGCTCCTCGCATGTACATCAAGTCACCATCCATGATCGAGGAGAGTTGTTGCTCGGACGCCCCTTCTATCAATGGCGGGCCATCTATCTTGAGCGACTCCGCAATCAACAATGCCTCCTTCAAACGTGCAATTCTATCATCACGGCGGCCCTTCGCCATATTCTGCAGCACGGTTATGCGGCTCTGCATTGCAGCATTTCTTACCTGGAAATCTCTACCTGCACTATCAATAACCTCATGCACGGCCCGATCCGCAGCCAAACGCACGAAAGCTTGTGCCCAAGCAGCAAGAACCTCTCGCTTCGTGCCCTCCACAATTACCGTATAACGGTCTGCATCTGGCTTGTTAGCTGGATCAATCTTTACCTCTTTGGAGAATTTCTTATAAAACTCCTCCTGCTCATCTTCGCTTTCCGCTCCCTCGCCCACTTGGGGAAGGTATATCTTATAGAAGAACTCTTTTTTATTCTCATCCGAAAGCAGATTGCGCGAAAAGATCGCATAGATACTTCTAACAGTATATGCATCCAGGCCATTCTCCCTTCTACCAATATTGAAACCTTCGATAGACCCAAGAGCAGGAGGCACTACTGCAACCCTGTATTCATATACAGGCTTACTCAGATACGCATAGGTAAAAGACCCGATTAATGCAAGAAGAGTAGTCAGAAGAATCAGAACCTTGTTAACCCAAAGCTCCTTGACCAGCTTCACCAGGTCAACCTCACCATCAGCCGTCATCAAAGAAGAATTCTGCTTATTCACATTCAGTCCATCATCAGTCCAATCGGAAACTCTATCAGGGGAAAAGCCCAACAAGATGTATTGGACACCACGATCCCCGACAAGTTCTACACGGAAGGTTGCCTTGAGGACTTATGATGCGCAAAGCCTGCAAAAACTCCAAAAAACCAACCGAGCAGACCGCCCGCAACAAATACCAATGAAAATAACAATGCACTCGGAATCGCAGGCGTCTCCCACCCCAAGAAGGAAAACTGGATAAGAGCACGATTTTCCAAAGTAAAAATAATTGCTGACAAGGCCACAACCACTATCAGTAGCCCAACAAGCATTCTTTTAAGCGTGCGCATGAATACCTCCATACCAAGCAGGTCAAGCCTCTAAACAGCCTTATTCTGGCTCGTTGACCCGATCCCGCAACTCCTTGCCCGGCTTGAAGTGCGGCACGAACTTGCCGTCGAGGCGTACCGACTCCCCGGTCTTGGGGTTGCGACCGACGCGCGGGGCGCGGTAGTGCAAGGAAAAGCTGCCGAAACCACGGATCTCGATCCGGTCCCCGGTCGCCAGGGCCTGGGACATTTGCTCCAGCATGGTCTTGATTGCCAACTCGACATCCTTCGCGGACAGTTGCCCCTGATGGGTAACGATCCGTTCGATCAACTCCGACTTGGTCATGGTTTTCCCTTCTTTTTCAAGCGGCTAGATCAGCTCAGGTCTCTTTTAGCATGCTGATCAGTCTTTGAACAGGTCCAAGAAAGGGAAAACGAAAAAGGGCGGCCTAGGCCGCCCTTTTTTATGATGGATCAGAGACTTAGCCCTGATTCTCCATCTGAGCACGGATCAGGTCACCGATGGTGGTCGGACCAGCGCTTTCTACTTCCTGCTTGCGCAGTTCTTTCATTGCGTCCTTCTCGTCGTCGACGTCCTTGGACTTGACGGAGAGGCTGATGACGCGGCTCTTGCGGTCGATGCTGATGATCTTGGCTTCGACTTCCTCGCCTTCCTTCAGGACGTTGCGCGCGTCTTCGACGCGGTCACGGCTGATTTCGGAAGCCTTCAGGATACCTTCGATGTCATCGCCCAGGCTGATGACAGCGCCCTTGGCGTCGACTTCCTTCACGGTACCGCGGACGATGCTGCCTTTCTCGTGCAGGGACGCGTAGTTGGAGAACGGATCGTCTTCCAGCTGCTTGATGCCCAGGGAGATGCGCTCGCGCTCCGGGTCGACCGACAGGATGACGGTTTCCAGCTCGTCGCCCTTCTTGAAGCGACGTACGGCTTCTTCGCCGACTTCGTTCCAGGAGATGTCGGACAGGTGGACCAGGCCGTCAATGCCGCCGTCCAGACCGATGAAGATACCGAAGTCGGTGATCGACTTGATGGTACCGGAGATACGATCACCCTTGTTGAACTGGCTGGAGAAGTCTTCCCACGGGTTGGATTTGCACTGCTTGATACCCAGGGAGATACGACGACGCTCTTCGTCGATGTCCAGAACCTGAACTTCCACCTCGTCGCCAACCTGGACGACTTTCGACGGATGGATGTTCTTGTTGGTCCAGTCCATTTCGGAGACGTGTACCAGGCCTTCCACGCCCTCTTCCAGCTCGGCGAAGCAGCCGTAGTCGGTGAGGTTGGTGACGCGGGCCATGACGCGGGTGCCTTCCGGGTAACGCGCCTTGATGGCAACCCACGGGTCTTCACCCAGTTGCTTCAGGCCCAGGGACACACGGTTGCGCTCGCGGTCGAACTTCAGGACCTTGACGTCGATCTCGTCGCCAACGTTGACGATCTCGGACGGATGCTTGATGCGCTTCCAGGCCATGTCGGTGATGTGCAGCAGGCCGTCTACGCCGCCCAGATCCACGAATGCGCCGTAGTCGGTGAGGTTCTTGACGATACCCTTGACCTGCTGGCCTTCCTGCAGCGATTCCAGCAGAGCTTCACGCTCGGCGCTGTTCTCGGCTTCCAGGACGCTGCGGCGGGAAACGACAACGTTGTTGCGCTTCTGGTCGAGCTTGATGACCTTGAACTCGAGCTCTTTGCCTTCCAGGTGGGTGGTGTCGCGAA
The DNA here is from genome assembly GCF_001813025.1 of Pseudomonas sp. HMSC066A08. NCBI lineage: Bacteria > Pseudomonadati > Pseudomonadota > Gammaproteobacteria > Pseudomonadales > Pseudomonadaceae > Pseudomonas > Pseudomonas sp. HMSC066A08. The sequence continues at coordinate 26,570 of NZ_KV811305.1, read as the reverse complement.
CCGGACGAACGTCGACCAGCGAACCCGGCAGGAACGCGCGGATGCCGTTGACGTCGACGGTGAAACCGCCCTTGACCTTGCCGTTGATGACGCCCTTGACCACTTCGTCGGCAGCGAAAGCCGCTTCCAGAACAATCCAGCTCTCGGCGCGCTTGGCTTTCTCGCGGGACAGCTTGGTCTCGCCAAAGCCGTCTTCTACCGCGTCCAGTGCGACGTGGACTTCGTCACCCACCTTGATGGTCAGCTCGCCCTGTTCGTTGTAGAACTGCTCGACCGGGATGACGCCCTCGGACTTCAGACCGGCATGGACGGTGACCCAGTCACCATCGATGTCGACCACGATGCCGGTGATGATGGCACCCGGCTGCATGTCGAGGGATTTCAGACTTTCTTCAAAGAGTTCTGCGAAGCTTTCGCTCATGTTCATACCTGTAGTCAAAGGCCCGGAAGGGCCCGATTCCGCATCACCAGCCAATGCGGTCAAGTCATTAAATGAAGCCACAGGACAATGTGCTGGTTTCCTGCTAGCTTCTGATTGCACTCCCGAATGGGAATGCCCAGTTGGGTTGTTCTGCGATGGCACCAGGCAAGTCGGGAGGTAACCCTCGCCGCACCTGCAAAACGCCACAACATAAGGTCTGGAATATTAGCAACCAGGCCCTGTATCGTCAATTCCCGCGCCGAGACCTCAGACGTCCCAGCCCTGCCGCTCGCAGTGCCGGATGATCGTCTCGACCACCGCCTCGATGCTCATTTCGGTGGAGTCCAGCAGGATCGCGTCATCGGCCGGTTTCAGCGGCGCGACCGCGCGCTGGCTGTCGCGCTCGTCGCGCTCGCGGATTTCTTCCAGCAAGGCAGACTGGTCGACATCCGCGCCCTTCGCCTTCAACTGCAGGTAGCGTCGACGCGCACGCTCCTCCGCCGAGGCAGTGAGGAATATCTTCAGAGGCGCATCGGGAAACACCACGGTGCCCATGTCGCGCCCGTCGGCCACCAGTCCCGGCACCTCGCGAAACGCCCGCTGGCGCTGCAGCAGCGCATCGCGCACGGCCGGCAGCGCCGCGACCTGCGAGGCGCCGGCACCGACCTGCTCGGTACGGATCACATCGGTCACTTCCTCGCCTTCGAGAATGATGCGCTGCCCATGGCTGCCATCGGCGGCGACGAACTGCACATCGAGGTGCGCAGCCAGGACCTTCAGCGCCTCTTCATTGGTCAGGTCGACACCATGGTTGACCGCGGCGAACGCCAACAGCCGATAAAGCGCCCCGGAATCCAGCAGGTTCCAGCCCAGGCGCCGGGCGAGCAGCCCGGCGACCGTGCCCTTGCCGGCGCCACTGGGGCCATCGATGGCGAGCATCGGTACAGCGCCGTTCATCAGTTGTTCTCCACGGCCACCCGGATACCGGTCTGGGCACACAGGGCAAGGAAGTTGGGGAACGAGGTGGCGACGTTGGCGCAATCGTGGATGCGGATCGGCCCGCTGGCGCGCAGCGAAGCGACGCTGAAGGACATGGCGATACGATGGTCGCCGTGCGCCCAGACTTCGCCGCCTCCGAACGCCCCACCCTCGATGACGATGCCATCCGGGGTCGGCTCGGCCTTCACGCCCAGGGCCTTCAGGCCGTCGGCCATGACCTGGATACGGTCCGACTCCTTGACCCGCAGCTCTTCGGCGCCACGCAGGACGGTGCGCCCCTCGGCGCAGGCGGCAGCCACGAAGAGTACCGGGAACTCGTCGATGGCCAGTGGCACCAGGTCCTCGGGAATGTCGATGCCCTTGAGCCGCGCGGAGCGCACACGGATGTCGGCGACCGGCTCGCCGCCGACCTCGCGCTGGTTTTCCAGGCTCAGGTCACCGCCCATCAGGCGCAGTATCTGGATGACGCCGATGCGCGTCGGGTTGATGCCGACGTGCTGCAGGACCAGCTCCGAACCTTCGGCGATACTGGCGGCAACCAGGAAGAAGGCTGCCGAGGAAATGTCGGCCGGGACCTCGATATGGGTGGCGCTCAACTTGTGCCCGGATTCGACCTTGGCGGTGCTGCCCTCGACCTCCACCGGATAGCCGAAGCCGCGCAGCATGCGCTCGGTGTGGTCGCGGGTCGGTGCCGGTTCGGTGACCGAGGTCTCGCCCGCGGCATAGAGCCCGGCGAGCAACAGGCAGGACTTCACCTGGGCGCTGGCCATCGGCATGTCGTAATGCATACCGGTCAGGCGCTGGCCGCCGCGAATGGTCATCGGCGGGCGACCTTCCGGCCCCGTCTCGATTACCGCGCCCATCTCGCGCAGCGGCTTGGCTACGCGATTCATCGGCCGCTTGGAAAGGGAAGCGTCGCCGGTCAGGGTGCTGTCGAACGGCTGGGCCGCCAGCAGACCGCTGAGTAGACGCATGGAAGTACCGGAGTTACCCAGGTAGATCGGCCCAGGCGGGGCCTTGAGGCCGTGCAGGCCAACGCCATGGACGGTGACGCGGCCGTTCTGCGGCCCCTCGATCACCACCCCCATGTCGCGGAACGCCTGGATGGTTGCCAGTGCGTCCTCGCCCTCGAGGAAGCCCTCCACTTCGGTGGTGCCTTCGGCCAGGGAGCCGAGCATGATCGAGCGATGGGAAATCGACTTGTCGCCCGGTACCCGGATGGTTCCGGACAGGCTGCCGCCCGGCTGGGCCAGATAAATCAGGTCGTTGTTGTGCATGGCGTCCACATAGGCCCGACGGGCCAGGATTTTGCTGAAATGCTCACGGGCTACCCGGGCGCGCGTGAAAACGCCCAACAACTGGTGCCCGTCCCCAGTGTCGACGGCCTCGCGCAGCGCGTCGAGGTCGTCACGAAAAACATCCAGTGTACGCAGCACCGCCTCGCGATTGGCGAGAAAGATGTCGTGCCACATCACCGGGTCGCTGCCGGCGATCCGCGTGAAATCACGGAAACCGCCGGCGGCATAGCGGAAGATCTCCAGGTTCTCGCTGCGCTTGGCCAGGGAGTCGACCAGAGTGAAGGCCAGCAGGTGAGGCAGGTGGCTGGTGGCCGCCAGAACCTCGTCGTGATGCTCGACCTCCATATGCTCGACATCCGCGCCCAGCGCGCGCCACAGGCTGTCGACCAGCGCCAGCGCGTCGGCATCGGTCTCCGCGGAGGGCGTGAGAATCACCTTGTGCCGGCGGAACAGGGTCGCCTTCGCCGCGGTCACTCCGCTCTGCTCGGAACCCGCGATCGGATGCCCCGGTACCAGGTACCGCGGCATCCCACCGAACGCGGCACGCGCGGCACGCACGATATTGCCCTTGGCGCTGCCAACGTCGGTCAATACAGCCTTGCCCAGGTCGAGCTTCGCCAGGTCGGCCAGCACCCGTTCCATCGCCAGGATCGGCACCGCCAGCTGGATCACGTCGGCGCCGACGCAGGCGCGGCCAAGATCCTCCTCGCAACGGTCGACCACGCCGAGCTCCACCGCCAGGCGGCAAGACTCGGCATCCCGATCCACGCCGACCACTTCCCGGAACACCCCTTTGCTCCGCAACCCCTTGGCGAAGGAGCCGCCGATCAGGCCCAGCCCCACCACCACCAGGCGGCCCAGCTTAGGGGTCGACTGTTGCAGCGGCGTGACCTCAGTCATGCGCCAGCACCTTGCCCAGCGCCTGGAGGAAACGATCGTTCTCTTCCGGCAGCCCGATGGAGACGCGCAGGAAGGTCGGCATCCCGTAGCCAGCCACCGGACGCACGATCACGCCTTCGCGCAGCAGCGCCTGGTAGACCGGACCGGCATCGCGAGCCAGATCCACGGCGATGAAGTTGCCCTTCGAGGGAATCCAGGAAAGGCCCAACGCGTGGAAACCATCCTCCAACTGCGCCATGCCGGAATCGTTCAGGCGGCGACTCTGCGCCAGGTAGTCATGGTCGTCCAGCGCCGCGCAGGCAGCCGCCAGGGCCAGGCTATTGACATTGAACGGCTGGCGCACGCGGTTGAGCACATCGGCCACCGCCTTGCTCGAAAGCGCGTAGCCGACCCGTAGCGAAGCCAGGCCATAGGCCTTGGAGAAGGTCCGCGAGACCAGCAGGTTGGGGTGACGCGCCAGGTAGTCCAGGCCATCGGGCAACTCGTCGCCCTCGGCATATTCGATATAGGCCTCGTCCAGCACCACCAGCACCTCCGCCGGCACCCGGGCGAGGAAACGCTCCAGGGCGTCCGCACCGAACCAGGTCCCGGTCGGGTTGTTCGGGTTGGCGACGAACACTACGCGAGTTTGCCCATCGATGGCGGCGAGCATCGCCTCCAGGTCATGCCCCCAGGCGCGCGCCTTGACCGCCCGCCCCTCGGCGCCCACGGCCTGGGTGGCGATCGGGTAGACGGCGAAGGCATGTTCGCTGAACACGGCGTTCAGACCAGGCGCGAGGTAGGCACGGGCGACCAGGTCGAGAATGTCATTGGAGCCGTTACCCAGGGTCACCTGCGCCGCATCCACCGCGCAACGCTCGGCCAGCTTGCGCTTGAGCTCGAAACCGTTGCCGTCAGGATAACGGGTCAGTTCCGCCAGTTCGGCGCGGATTGCCTCCAGCGCCTGTGGGCTCGCACCCAGCGGATTCTCGTTGCTGGCGAGCTTGACGATCGCCGCAGGGTCGAGGCCCAGCTCGCGGGCCAGTTCGTCCACCGGCTTGCCAGGGACGTAGGGCGACAGCTTTTGCACCCCCGGCTGGGCCAGGGCAAGGAAATCGGACATGGATAGTTCAGCCTCGACGCGGGACGGGGCATTCATCGATGCCCCGTCTCTTCGGAATGACAGCGCGCTCAGAGCACCGCTTTCGGATAGGACCCCAGGACCTTCAGGGCGACGGCTTCCTGGCCGATCTTCTCCAGGACGTCCTTGATCAGCGGTTCTTTATGGTGGCCGACGAAATCGATGAAGAACACGTAGGTCCATTTGCCGCTGCGCGACGGACGGGTTTCGATGCGGGTCAGGTCGATACCGTTGTTGTGGAACGGTACCAGCAACTCGTGCAGGGCCCCCGGCTTGTTGCGCATGGAAACGATGATCGAGGTCTTGTCGTCGCCGGTCGGCGGCACCTCCTGGTTGCCGATGATCAGGAAACGCGTGGAGTTGTCCGGGCGGTCCTCGATCTTCTCGTGCAACTTGCTCAGGTCGTACAGGCTGGCCGCCATGTCGCCGGCGATCGCTGCCGAATTCCACTCGCTCTTCACCCGCTTGGCCGCGTCGGCGTTGCTCGACACCGCCACCCGCTCGACGCTCGGGTAGTGCGAGTCCAGCCACTTGCGACATTGCGCGAGGGATTGGGCATGGGAATAGATCCGGGTGATGTTGTCGATCTTGGTGGTTTCGCCGACCAGCAGGTGATGGTGGATACGCAGCTCGACTTCGCCGCAGATCACCATGTCATGCTCGAGGAAGCTGTCGAGGGTATGGTTGACCGCTCCCTCGGTGGAGTTTTCCACAGGCACCACGCCGAAGTTCACCGCGCCGGCGGCAACCTCGCGGAACACCTCGTCGATCGCCGCCATCGGCGTGCTGATCACCGCATTGCCGAAATGCTTGAGCGCCGCGGCCTGGGTGAAGGTGCCCTCGGGTCCGAGATAGGCCACTTTCAGCGGCTGCTCGAGCGCCAGGCAGGACGACATGATCTCGCGGAACAGTCGCGCGACCTCTTCGTTGTCCAGCGGCCCCTTGTTCAATTGCATGATGTGCTTGAGCACCCAGGCTTCGCGCTCGGGACGGTAGAACACCGGCGCCTCGCCCTCGCCCAGGGTCTGGGTCTTCACTCGCGCCACGTCCTGGGCGCAACGGGCACGCTCGCTGATCAGCTCGAGCAACTTCTCGTCGAGGCTGTCGATGCGCAGGCGCAAGGCCTTGAGCTGGTCCTGGTCCGCCATCAGCCGTGCTCCTTCTCGAACTCCGCCATGTATGCGACCAGCGCCTCGACCGCATCCAGGCCGAGGGCGTTGTAGATGGAAGCGCGCATGCCGCCGACCGAGCGGTGGCCTTTCAGGTTGAGCAGCCCGCGCGCCTCGGCGCCTTCCAGGAACGGCTTGTCGAGACGCTCGTCGGCCAGGCGGAACGGCACGTTCATCCAGGAGCGGGCGCTCGGCTGGATCGGGTTGGTGTAGAAGTCGCTGGCATCGATGGTCTTGTACAGCAGGTCCTTCTTGGCGCGGTTGCGCTGCTCCATCGCGGTCACCCCGCCCTGCTCCTTCAGCCATTCGAAGACCAGGCCGGACAGGTACCAGGAGTAAGTCGCCGGGGTGTTGTACATGGAACCGTTGTCCGCGGCGATCTTGTAGTTGAGCATGGTCGGGCAGACGCTGCGGGCGCGGCCGAGCAGGTCTTCGCGAACGATCACCACCACCAGGCCGGACGGGCCGATGTTCTTCTGCGCCCCGGCATAGATCAGGCCGAAGCGGGACACGTCGAGCGGGCGCGAGAGGATATCGGAGGACATGTCGGTGACCAGCGGCACGTCGCCGGTCTCGGGAATCCAGTCGAACTCGAGGCCACCGATGGTCTCGTTGGAGGCGTAGTGCACATAGGCCGCGCCCTTGGTCAGCGTCCACTCGTTCTGACCCGGAATGGCGAAGTAGTCGTACTCCTTGGCGCTGGCCGCGACGTTCACGCTGCCATAGCGACGGGCCTCCTCGATGGCCTTCTTCGACCAGATACCGGTATCGATATAGTCGGCGACGCCATCTTCGGGCAGCAGGTTCAGCGGGATCTCGGCGAACTGCTGGCTGGCGCCGCCCTGCAGGAACAGCACCTTGTAGTCAGAGGGAATGTCGAGCAGGTCGCGCAGGTCCTGCTCGGCCTTGCTGGCGATGGCCACGTAGTCGTCGCTACGGTGGCTCATTTCCATGACCGAAAGGCCCTTGCCCCGCCAGTCGAGAAGCTCGGCCTGGGCACGTTGCAGAACTGCGTCGGGAAGCGCCGCGGGACCGGCGCAGAAATTGAAGGCTCGCTTGCTCACATCCACTCTCGCTATAGGTAGGGCGGATAGCCGTGAGTTATCCGCCGACGTCATCGGCCGGGCGGGCGCAAGCGCCCGCCCCGAGCCTTACTCTTCGTTGCCTTCCGCTTCCGCCGCGGGTTCGGATTCGGCCGACTCGCCCAGCGATTCGGCAGCTTCCTCGCCCTCGGGCAGGTCCTCGTCATCCCCGCCCGACGGCTCCTGGACACGCTCCAGACCGACCAGTACCTCGTCGCTGGCGAGCTTGATCAGGGTTACGCCCTGGGTATTGCGGCCGGACAGGGAGACTTCGTCGACACGCGTCCGCACCAGGGTGCCCTGGTCGGAAATCAGCATGATCTCCTCGCCTTCCTGGACCTGTACCGCGGCGATCAGCGCGCCGTTGCGCTCGTTGGTGACCATGGCGATCACCCCCTGGCCGCCACGGCCGCGACGCGGGAACTTGCTCAGCGGGGTACGCTTGCCGAAGCCGCGCTCGGAGGCGGTGAGGATCTGCGCCCCGGACTCCGGAATCAGCATGGAGATCAGCTGCTGTCCCTTGCCCAGGCGCATGCCACGTACGCCACGGGCGTTGCGGCCCATGATGCGCACCACGCTCTCGGCGAAGCGGATCACCTTGCCGGCGCTGGAGAACAGCATGACTTCCTTGGCGCCATCGGTGATCGCGGCGGCGATCAGGGTGTCGCCCTCTTCCAGCTTGAGCGCGATCAGGCCGCTGCTGCGCGGACGGCTGAACTGCACCAGCGGGGTCTTCTTCACGGTACCGAAGGCGGTGGCCATGAAGATGTAGGCGCCGGTCGGCTCGGCCACCAGCTCGGCGGTCTCGCCCTCGACTTCCTCGACCTCGGCGGCCTCGACCACCTCGCCCTCGAGCACCGCGCCTTCGGCTTCGTCGAGGTCGTCATCGGCGCCGCCGTTCTGCTGCAGCGCCTCCAGGTCGATCTGCAACATCGCGGTGATCCGCTCGCCCTCGTCCAGCGGCAGCAGGTTCACCAGCGGCCGGCCACGCGCGGTACGCGAGGCTTCCGGGATCTCGAAGGTACGCAGCCAGTAGACCTTGCCCTTGCTGGAGAACAGCAGGAGGGTCGCATGGCTGTTGGCCACCAGCAGGTGTTCGATGTAGTCCTCGTCCTTCATCCCGGTGGCGGACTTGCCCTTGCCACCGCGACGCTGCGCCTGGTAGGCGGCCAGCGGCTGGGACTTGGCGTAGCCGCCGTGGGAGATGGTCACCACGCGGTCTTCCTCGGTGATCAGGTCGGCGATGGTCAGGTCGACCTGGGAAGCCACGATCTCGGTGCGGCGAGCATCGCCGAATTCGGCCTTGACCGCTTCCAGCTCCTCACGGATCACCTCCATCAGGCGCGCCGGATTGGTCAGGATGCGGATCAGCTCGCCGATCAGGTTGAGGATTTCCTGGTATTCGGAGAGCAGCTTCTCATGCTCCAGGCCGGTCAGGCGATGCAGGCGCAGCTCGAGGATCGCCTGGGCCTGTTCCGGCGACAGGTAGTACTTGCCGTCGCGCAGGCCGTACTGCGGATCCAGGTCTTCCGGACGACAGGCGTCGGCGCCGGCACGCTCGACCATCGCTTCCACCGCGCTGGACTCCCAGGCAGTGGCGATCAGGCGTTCCTTGGCCTCGGCCGGGGTCGGCGAACTCTTGATCAGCTCGATCACCGGGTCGATGTTCGACAGGGCGACCGCCTGGCCTTCCAGGATGTGCCCGCGCTCGCGGGCCTTGCGCAGCTCGTAGACGGTACGCCGGGTCACCACTTCGCGGCGGTGGCGGACGAACACTTCGAGCATGTCCTTCAGGTTCAGCGTGCGCGGCTGCCCGTCGACCAGGGCCACCACGTTGATGCCGAACACGCTCTGCAGCTGGGTCTGGGCATAGAGATTGTTGAGGACCACCTCGCCCACCTCGCCGCGACGCAGCTCGATGACCACGCGCATGCCGTCCTTGTCGGACTCGTCGCGCAGCTCGGAAATACCCTCGATCTTCTTCTCTTTCACCAGCTCGGCGATCTTTTCGATCAACCGCGCCTTGTTCAACTGGTACGGCAGCTCGGTGATGATGATCTGCTCGCGGCCGCCGCCTTTCTCCATCTCCTCGACGACGGCGCGGGCGCGGATGTAGATGCGCCCGCGCCCGGTGCGGTAGGCCTCTATGATCCCGGCGCGGCCGTTGATGATACCGGCGGTGGGGAAGTCCGGACCGGGGATGTACTGCATCAGCTCATCGACGGTCAGGTCGGGGTTGTCCATCAGCGCCAGGCAGCCATCGATCACTTCGCCGAGGTTGTGCGGCGGGATGTTGGTCGCCATGCCCACGGCGATACCGCTGGAACCGTTGACCAGCAGGTTGGGAATCTTGGTCGGCATGACCGCCGGGATCTGCTCGGTGCCATCGTAGTTGGGCACCCAGTCGACGGTTTCCTTTTCCAGGTCCGCCAGCAGTTCATGGGCCAGCTTGGCCATGCGCACTTCGGTGTATCGCATGGCTGCGGCGTTGTCGCCGTCCACCGAACCGAAGTTGCCCTGGCCGTCTACCAGCATGTAGCGCAGCGAGAACGGCTGCGCCATGCGCACGATGGTGTCGTAGACCGCGGTGTCGCCGTGTGGGTGGTACTTACCGATCACGTCGCCGACCACACGGGCGGATTTCTTGTAGGGCTTGTTCCAGTCGTTGCCCAGCTCGCTCATGGCATAAAGCACACGGCGGTGCACCGGCTTCAGGCCGTCACGTGCATCCGGCAGGGCCCGCCCGACGATCACGCTCATCGCGTAGTCGAGATAGGACTGTTTCAGCTCGTCTTCGATATTGACCGGGAGAATTTCTTTGGCCAGTTCGCCCATGAGAAGCCTGGTTCCTTTTTCTGGTGGAACTTCGCCGCCTCGATCCTGAGGCAAACGAAGTAGGTCGGCGCATGCCCGAGCAGCGCCAACTCACTACAAATCAACGACTTGAGTCAAGGATTCGCGCACTCTCGAGGCCCCTCCGCGGGGCGCTCGAATAACCGTCGGAGCTTACCACAGCCCACGCCCCAGCCCAAGGCAAAGGCCCTGGCGGGGACGACCTCCAGTCGCCTCGTTCAATGCAGGCGCTTGCGGCTCATCAGGGCGGCCATGCGCTCGGCGTCGGGACGCTCGACGACGCCACGCTCGGTCACGATGGCATCGATAAGATCCGCCGGGGTCACGTCGAATACCGGATTGTAGGCATCGACCTCGGCCGCCACCCGTCGCCCGCCGATTTCCAGCAGCTCGCGACCGTCGCGCTCTTCGATCGGGATGTCCTCGCCGCTCTCCAGGTTCATGTCGATGGTCGAACTCGGCGCCACCACCATGAAGCGCACGCCGTGGTGCATGGCGTTGACCGCCAACTGGTAGGTGCCGATCTTGTTGGCGACATCGCCATTGGCGGTGATGCGGTCGGCGCCGACGATGACCCAGGTGATGTTCTCGGTCTTCATCAGGTGCGCGGCGGCCGAATCCACGTTCAGGCTGACCGGGATGCCTTCGTTGGCCAGCTCCCAGGCGGTCAGCCGAGAGCCCTGGAGCCAGGGCCGGGTTTCGTCGGCGTAGATGCGATTGACAAGGCCTTCCAGGTGCGCGGCGCGGATCACCCCCAGCGCGGTGCCGAACCCGCCGGTCGCCAGGGCGCCGGTATTGCAGTGGGTGAGGATGTTCTGCGGGCTGCCCTGCTGCTTGCGGATCAGCTCCATGCCCAACTGGGCCATGGTCAGGTTGGCCTCGCGGTCGCTTTCATGGATGGAGATCGCCTCGGCTTCCAGCACCGCCAGCGGCCGGTCGCCCTCTTTCATTCGCTCCAGACGGTCGCGCATGCGGTTCAGCGCCCAGAACAGGTTGACCGCCGTGGGTCGCGAGTCGGCCAGCAGGCGGAAGTCCTCCTCCAGCGCGGCGCGCCAGTCGCCGCCCTGCGCCAGGCGCGCGCGGGCGCCAAGGACGATACCGTAGGCGGCGCTGATGCCGATGGCCGGCGCGCCGCGCACGACCATATCGCGAATGGCCTTGGCCACCTCGGCCGCCGACTCGTGTTCGAGCCAGACCTCCTCCTGGGGCAGCAGGCGCTGATCCAGCAACCGCAGCGTACCGTCCCGCCACTCGATCGCCTTGACCCGCTCGGCCGCCAGCAGTCGCTCTCGCATGCACACACCTCTCGCTGAATCACGGAAAAGCTGCGGATTATAACGAGCCCCAGCCGCGGACGCTCGGGTATACTTCCGGCTTCCCGCTCTGCGCCCAGGATGCGCCGCCATGCCCAACGTCCGTAACCCCTTCGACCTCCTCCTGCTGCCGACCTGGATCGTCCCCGTGGAGCCCGCCGGGGTGGTGCTGCGCGATCACGCGCTGGGCATCCGCGACGGCCAGATCGCCCTGGTCGCGCCGCGCGAGCAGGCCATGCGCCATGGCGCCACGGAAATCCGCGAATTGCCCGGCATGCTGCTCGCCCCCGGCCTGGTCAACGCCCACGGCCATTCGGCGATGAGTCTGTTCCGCGGTCTCGCCGACGACCTGCCGCTGATGACCTGGCTGCAAGACCACATCTGGCCGGCCGAAGGCCAATGGGTCAGCGAGGATTTCATCCGCGACGGCACGGAGCTGGCCATCGCCGAACAGGTAAAGGGCGGCATCACCTGTTTCTCCGACATGTACTTCTATCCACAGGCCATCTGCGGCGTGGTCCATGACAGCGGGGTACGCGCCCAGGTGGCGATCCCGGTGCTGGACTTCCCGATCCCCGGCGCCCGCGACAGCGCCGAGGCGATCCGCCAGGGCATGGCGCTGTTCGACGACCTCAAGCACCACCCACGCATCCGCATCGCCTTCGGCCCGCACGCACCTTATACGGTGAGCGACGACAAGCTGGAGCAGATCCTGGTGCTCACCGAAGAACTCGACGCCAGCGTCCAGATGCACGTCCACGAGACCGCCTTCGAGGTGGAGCAGGCCATGGAGCGCAACGGCGAGCGCCCGCTGGCCCGCCTGCACCGCCTCGGCCTGCTCGGCCCGCGCTTCCAGGCGGTGCACATGACCCAGGTGGACGACGACGACCTGGCGATGCTGGTGGAAACCAACAGTTCGGTGATCCACTGCCCGGAATCCAACCTCAAGCTGGCCAGCGGCTTCTGCCCGGTGGAAAAGCTCTGGCAGGCCGGGGTCAACGTAGCCATCGGCACCGACGGTGCGGCGAGCAACAACGACCTCGACCTGCTCGGCGAGACCCGCACCGCGGCGCTGCTGGCCAAGGCAGTGTACGGCCAGGCCACCGCCCTCGACGCCCATCGCGCGCTGCGCATGGCCACCCTGAACGGCGCCCGCGCGCTTGGCCTGGAGCGCCTGATCGGCTCCCTGGAAACCGGCAAGGCCGCCGACCTGGTGGCCTTCGACCTGTCCGGCCTGGCCCAGCAACCGGTCTACGACCCGGTTTCGCAACTTATCTATGCCAGCGGCCGCGACTGCGTTCGGCATGTCTGGGTCGGCGGCAGGCAACTCCTCGACGACGGCCGCCTGCTCCGTCACGACGAACAGCGCCTGATCGCCAGGGCCCGCGAATGGGGGGCGAAGATCGCCGCCAGCGACAGGTCCTGAACCGCGGCGGGCGGGCCCGCTGCGACAAACTGACATAGGAAGGCGAACCGCCGCCGGCCCCATCCCTCCGCCAAAGCTGGCAACATGAAGGATTGGATTCCGCCGCCGCGGCCCTTCCCCCAAAGGCTTCATTCTTCAACGGGAACGATTATGAGCAACGTCGACCACGCCGAGATCGCCAAATTCGAGGCACTGGCCCATCGCTGGTGGGACCGCGAGAGCGAGTTCAAGCCGCTCCACGACATCAACCCGCTGCGCGTCAACTGGATCGACGAGCGCGCCGGCCTGGCCGGCAAGAAGGTGCTCGACATCGGTTGCGGCGGCGGCATCCTCAGTGAAGCCATGGCCCAGCGCGGCGCCAGCGTCACCGGCATCGACATGGGCGAAGCGCCGCTCGCGGTGGCGCGCCTGCACCAGCTGGAATCCGGTGTCGCCGTCGACTACCGGCAGATCACCGCCGAGCAGATGGCCGAGGAAATGCCCGGGCAGTTCGACGTGGTCACCTGCCTGGAGATGCTCGAACACGTGCCGGACCCGGCCTCGGTGATCCGCGCCTGCCACCGCCTGGTCAAGCCGGGCGGACAGGTATTCCTCTCGACCATCAACCGCAATCCCAAGGCCTATCTGTTCGCGGTGATCGGCGCGGAATACATCCTCCAGTTGCTGCCGCGTGGGACCCACGACTTCCGCAAGTTCATCCGTCCGTCGGAACTCGGCGCCTGGTCGCGCGAGGCCGGTCTCGAGGTCAAGGACATCATCGGCCTGACCTACAACCCGCTGACCAAGCACTACAAGCTGGCCAACGATGTCGACGTCAACTACATGGTCCAGACCCAGCGGGAGGCGTGAAGCGCATGCGGCTCAAAGCGGTACTGTTCGACATGGATGGCACCCTGCTCGACACGGCGCCGGACTTCATCGCCATCACCCAGGCCATGCGTGCCGCCCATGGCCTCCCGCCGGTGGACGAGCAACGGGTGCGCGACGTGGTCTCCGGCGGCGCGCGCGCGATGGTCGCCGCGGCCTTCGGCCTGTCGCTGGACAGCCCGGAACTGGAACCCCTGCGCCAGGAGTTCCTCGACCGCTACCAGGAGCATTGCGCGGTTCTCAGCCGGCCCTACGACGGCATCCCCGAACTGCTCGCGGCGATCGAGAAAGCCGGGTTGATCTGGGGCGTGGTGACCAACAAGCCGGTGCGCTTCGCCGAACCGATCATGCAGCGCCTGGGCTACGCCGAGCGTTCCAGGGTGCTGGTCTGCCCGGACCACGTGACCCGCAGCAAGCCCGATCCCGAGCCACTGCTACTGGCCTGTAGCCAGCTCGGCATCGATCCGTCGAGGGTGCTGTTCGTCGGCGACGACCTGCGCGACATCGAATCCGGCCGCGACGCCGGGACCAAGACCGCGGCGGTGCGCTATGGCTACATCCATCCCGAAGACAACCCCGCGCACTGGGGTGCCGACGTGATCGTCGACCACCCGCGCGAACTCATCGACGTTCTCGACCGCGCGCTCTGCGACTGCTGATCCGCAGCGCCGCCGACAGACAACGACCCGCCGCCAGGCGGGTCATGCATTCAAAGGATTCGACATGTTCCAGTACTCCGCTCGCCCCGACCTGCTGAAAGACCGCGTGATCCTGGTCACCGGAGCCGGCCGCGGCATCGGCGCCGCCGCCGCCAAAACCTTCGCCGCCCACGGCGCCACCGTGCTGCTGCTGGGCAAGACCGAGGAGTACCTGAACGAGGTCTACGACGCCATCGAGGCCGCCGGCCATCCGCAGGCCGCCGTGATCCCGTTCAACCTGGAGACCGCCCAGCCGCACCAGTTCGAGGAACTGGCGGCAACCCTGGAGAACGAGTTCGGCCGCATCGACGGCCTGCTGCACAACGCCTCGATCCTCGGTCCGCGCTCGCCGATGCAGCAGATTTCCGGGGAGAACTTCATGCGCGTGATGCAGGTGAACGTCAATGCCATGTTCATGCTGACCACCGCCATGCTGCCACTGATGAAGCTCTCCAGCGACGCCTCGATCATCTTCACCTCGAGCAGCGTGGGCCGGAAGGGCCGCGCCTACTGGGGCGCGTATTCGGTATCGAAGTTCGCCACCGAGGGCCTGATGCAGACCCTTGCCGACGAACTCGACGGTACCAGCGCGATCCGCGCCAACAGCGTCAACCCCGGCGCCACCCGCACCAGCATGCGCGCCCTCGCCTACCCTGGGGAAAACCCGCTGAACAACCCCACCGGCGAGGAGATCATGCCGGTCTACCTGTACCTCATGGGGCCGGACAGCGCCGGCGTCAACGGCCAGGCCTTCGACGCCCAGTGATTCGCCGGCAGCCTCGCCGCCCGGCGAGGCTGCCCTGTCCTTCCTTTCTCTCTTCCCGTCCGGAACTTCCCATTCTTTTTGCATATTTTTCCCACTGAGTGGGAAAGTGGTTTCATTTTCCGGGAAATCGCCTTCACCCTGTGGGTCAAGGAGTTCCCATGTCGAAGCATTCCCCCACCGATCGCCTGCTGCAGATCCTCATTGCCCTCGGCCAGGCTCCCGAAGCCCTGTCTGCCAAGGAGCTGTCGCTGACCCTGGAGCAGCCGCTGAGCAGCACCTACCGCCACCTGAAGACCCTGTTGCGCTGGGGCCTGGCCGAAGAACAGGCCGGCCAGGGCCGCTACCTGCCCGGCCCGGCCTGCCTGCAACTGGCGAAGAAATTCGATCGCGAGGCCTCGCTGATCGGTCTCGCCAAACCGGAACTCAAGCGCCTGGCCGACCTGAGCCAGGAGAGCGTGGCGCTGATGGTAGCCAGCAACCAGCAGGCGATCTGCCTGGAACTGTTCGACAGTCCGCAGCCGCTGCGCTGCTGCTACCAGAAAGGGCTGGCGCAGCCGCTGTTGCATGGCGCCTCGGCCAAAGCCCTGCTGGCGCACCTGGAGGACGAACGGCGCGAGGAGCTGTACCTCGCCCAGGAACTCTCCGCCGAGCGTATCGACAAGCTGGAGCAGGAACTCCGGCTGATCCGCGAACAGGGCTACGCCGTCAGCCAGGGCGAGATCGACGAAGGCGTCTGGGGTATCAGCGTACCGCTGCTGGACAGCCGCCAGCGCCTGCACGGCGCCCTCAGCCTGATGGCCCCCGCCTTGCGCGCCCAGTCGCGCAGCGAACGCTTGCGGCAATGGACCCTCGACGCCGCCGCGCGACTTTCCGCGCGGCTGGACTGACCAACAGGAGTTTCGATGTACCCCGCCCCCGACATGAGCCTCTGGCAAGGCCGGATCGATAGCCAGGAAGGCGCCGACGCGCGGCGCTGGCACCAATGGATGCGTCCCTACGCAGACGACGCCGAAGCGGCCAGCGTGCTGCTCGGTTTCGCCAGCGACGAAGGCGTGCGCCGCAACCAGGGTCGCCAGGGCGCGCGCCACGGACCGCCAGCCTTGCGTCGCGCGCTGGCCAACCTGGCCTGGCACGGCGAGCAAGCGATCTACGATGCCGGCGACATCGTCGCCGGCGAAGATCTGGAAGCCGCCCAGGAACGCTACGCGCAACGCGTCGCCGACCTGCTCGCGCGCGGCCATCGGGTGGTCGGCCTGGGCGGCGGCCACGAAATCGCCTATGCCAGCTTCGCCGGCCTAGCCCGCCACCTGAGTCGGCATGAGCGCCTGCCGCGCATCGGCATCCTCAATTTCGACGCGCATTTCGACCTGCGCCACGCCGAACGGGCCAGCTCCGGCACGCCGTTCCGCCAGATCGCCGAACTCTGCCAGGCCAGCGACTGGCCGTTCGCCTATTGCTGCCTGGGCATCAGCCGCCTGAGCAACACCGCGGCGCTGTTCGACCAGGCCCAGCGCCTGGGCGTGCGCTACCTGCTGGACCGCCAGTTGCAGCCGTGGAATCTGGAACGCAGCGAAGCCTTCCTCGACGGCTTCCTGCAATCCGTCGACCACCTCTACCTGACCGTTTGCCTCGACGTGCTCCCGGCCGCCCAGGCGCCCGGCGTCAGCGCACCCTCGGCGCACGGCGTGGAGATGCCGGTGGTGGAGCACCTGGTCCGCCGCGCCAAGGCCAGCGGCAAGCTGCGCCTGGCCGACATCGCCGAACTCAACCCGCAACTCGATAGCGACCAGCGCACCGCCCGGATCGCCGCGCGCCTGGTCGACAGCCTGGTCAACTGATCGCCCTTTCGCCCACACAACAACAATAGAGCCACACCATGCCGACATTGCACCTGGACGCCCTGTCCACCACCGCCCTCGCCCTGCTCCTGCTCGCCCTCGGCAGCCAATTGAAGAAGCGCAGCCGCTGGCTGACACGTCTGTGCGTACCGTCGCCGGTGATCGCCGGCTTCGGCTTCGCCTTCCTGGTCTGGCTGCTCAGGGATCGCGGCTGGCTCGACATCGGCCTCGACACCAGCCTGCAGACGCCCCTGATGGTGGCGTTCTTCACCACCGTCGGCCTCGGCGGCAGCCTCGGCCTACTGCGCAAGGGCGGCAAGACCCTGCTGGTCTACCTGGCGGCCTGCTGGGCACTGGCGATACTGCAAAACCTGATCGGCGTCGGCAGCGCCGGGCTGCTCGGCCTCGACCCGCTGCTCGGGATCATGGCCGGCGCGGTGTCGCTGGAAGGCGGCTTCGGCGCGGCGGCGGCCTTCGGCCCGGTTGCGGAAGGGCTCGGCGCCCAGGGCGCGACCACCGTGGCGCTGGCCTCGGCCACCTTCGGCATGGTCGCTGGCGGCCTGCTCGGCAGCCCGGTGGCGCGCTGGCTGATCGAACGCAATCGCTTGCCGGTGCAGGCGGAAAGCGACAGCCGGCTGGAAGCCCTCGGCCAGCAGGAGCGGCGCCAGCAGGCCGGGGCCACGCTGGACGGCAATCTCCTGCTGCGCCTGCTGACCTGCGTGCTGCTGGTGATGGTGCTCGGCTTCTGGCTCGGCGACGCGCTCGAGGAACGCCTGGGCCTGGTGCTGCCCAGTTATGTCGGGGCGATGTTCATCGCCATCGTGCTGCGCAACCTCGACGACCGCCTCGGTTGGCTGCGCATTCCGGACCATGCCGTCGGCACCTTGGGCGACGTCTGCCTGGGTATATTCCTGACCATGGCGATGATGAGCCTGAAGTTCTGGGAACTGGAGAACCTCGGCCTGCCGCTGCTCGGCGTACTGCTCATCCAGGTCGCGGTGCTGTTGCTGCTGACGATCTTCGTGCTGTTCCGCCTGCTCGGCCGCAATTACGACGCCGCGGTGCTCTGCGCCGGCTTCCTCGGCCACGGCCTGGGCGCCACGCCCAACGCGGTGGCCAACATGGGCGCGGTCTGCGAGCACTATCGGGTGTTCTCGCACAAGGCCTTCATCATCGTACCCCTGTGCGGCGCGGTACTGATCGATCTCGTCGCCATCCCGGCGATCACCTGGTTCATCAACGCCTTCAGTTGAACCATGGCGGCGCTCCGCCAGCGGAGCGCCAGCTTTCCGACGAGCACTGCGGCAGTTTGCAATCAAAACGCCATTATTCCGTCGAAATCTCTTCGAAATTCCTACAGAATGTGGAAACAATTCCTAGGAAAACCTGTCTGTGCCTCTGATTTCTCCGTTCTTCAGTTGGCTGGCACGAAACTCGCCTTAGCCCTACTGTCGCCGTCTTTCGCGCCAGAGGTCCCGCGCATGGCTCCTCCCAAACAGTCCAATACCATCGATTTCGACGCCGCCAAGCAGAAGCGCGGCTCCCAGCCCGGCGGTAACGCCAGCGGGCCGCGCGCCGGCAACCTGATGGAGTTGCGCCAGCAACTGACCCAGCAGTTGCAGAGCAGCCTGGAGGCAGAGCGGATTCTCGGCCTGTTCTTCGAGGAAGTCCGCCAATTGATCCCGCTGGACGCCCTTGGCTATCGCCATCCGGGCTCCGACCTGCGCCTGGAGTTCGGCAGCAGCGCCAAGCATTCGGTGAGCTATCGCCTGAGCCACGATAGCGACTACCTCGGCGAACTGATCTTCCGTCGTCGCCAGCGCCTCGGCGAAGACGAACAACGGCAACTGGAGAGCCTGCTCGGCACCCTGCTATTCCCGCTGCGCAACGCCCTGCTCTATCGCGCCGCGATCCAGACCGCCTTGCGCGACGCCCTGACCGGCACCGGCAACCGCATCGCCATGGACCAGGCGCTCGGCCGCGAACTGGAACTGGCCCGGCGCAACCTGCAGCCGCTCTCGGTGCTGATGCTCGATATCGACCACTTCAAGCGGGTCAACGACCACTACGGTCACGCCGTCGGCGACGAAGCCCTCAAGGCCGTGGCGGAAACCATCAAGGACCACCTGCGCAATGTCGACATGGTGTTCCGCTTCGGCGGCGAGGAATTCCTCGTCCTGCTGTCCAGCACACCGCTGCAGGCTGCCTGCATGGTCGGCGAACGCCTGCGCCAGGCGGTGGAGGAACTGGACTACCGGCACGCCGGCGAAGCGCTGAAGCTGTCGATCAGCCTCGGCTGCGCCGACCTGCGGCCCGGCGAAGGCAGCGACGACCTGCTGCGACGGGTCGACGAGGCGCTCTACGAAGCCAAGCGCGACGGCCGCAACCGCCTGCGCTGCGCCTGAGGCCCGCCGCCTCGCCCTCGAAGCGCGGAGCAGGCGCATCGGGCGATGGCAGTAGCAACGGCTCTCACCGGCGCAGTCACGGTTTCCGCCAAGGCCCTGCCTCTTATGGCTGCGCCGGCTCGTCCGGGGCGCCATAGGCCTGGCGCAAGCGGACGCGCTTCTCCAGCAGCCAGCCGCTGGTTTCCTTGCCGTCTCGAGCCACGTACATGACGTTCAGCCACTCGCCGCTCGGCTTGTAGACAGTGACGAAGTCGCCGGGAATCACGAAGACCCCAGTGGCACAGTCGGCACGCGGCGCGCTGTGGAAATAGGCGCGCCCCTTGTCGATCACCTCGCCCTCCAGCGGCGGACGGAAGTTGTCCTCGGGGTCAGCCGTCGCCTCGCCAAGGCTTGCGCAGCTCTGCTCCGGCATCGCCGCATCCTCCGCCAGCCCGGCGACGCTCCATAGCGTGCAGAACGCGATAGCCAGGATCCTGTGCATTTCACCACCTCCTTGTGTGCGAGCGACCATTAGACACCGATTCCCAGGCATGAAAAAGGCCCCCGAAGGGGCCTTTCCAGGGCGCTTTCCGCTCAGCGGCGGAAGCCCGGGCGCATACCGTCGCCGGCCGGTTTCGGCCGCCGCTTGACCTGCGGCTTGCGGGCCGCCGGCTTGTCGCCCGGCGCGCTGGCCGGACGCTCGTCGCGCGGCTTGCTCGGGCGCGGCTTGCGGTTGCTCTCACGAGGCCGCTCGGCAACCGGAGTGCCCTGCTCGCGCCCCTTGCGCTCGGCGCTCGGCTGCGGACCGCGCGCGGGACGCGAAGCCGGCGCGCGACGAGCGGCATTCTCGCCCTCCTCGCGCCGCGGCGCACGCTTGCGCCCGGCTTCCGGGCGTTCGCTGCGCGCCAGCGGACGGGCCTGCTTGCGCTGCTGGCGTTCGGCCTTCTCGCGCGCCTTGGTGGTCATGCCCGGCAGGGTCACCGGCTTGAGGCCGACTTCCTCGCTGAGGATATCGATCTCGCGCTGGTCCATTTCGCGGTAGCGGCCCATGGTCAGCTCGGAGGTCAGGAACACCGGGCCGAAACGCACCCGCTTCAGGCGGCTGACCACCAACCCCTGGGATTCCCACAACCGGCGCACCTCGCGGTTGCGGCCCTCCATCACTACGCAGTGGTACCAGTGGTTGAAGCCTTCGCCGCCCGGCGCCTGCTGGATATCGCTGAACTTGGCCGGGCCGTCCTCGAGCATCACGCCGTTGAGCAGGCGCTCGATCATCTCTTCGGTAACCTCGCCGCGCACCCGTACCGCGTACTCGCGGTCCATCTCATAGGAAGGATGCATCAGGCGGTTGGCCAGTTCGCCATCGGTGGTGAACAGCAGCAGCCCGGTGGTGTTGATGTCCAGGCGACCGACATTGATCCAGCGTCCGGTGCGCAGGCGCGGCAGGCGGTCGAAGATGGTCGGACGACCTTCCGGATCGTCGCGGGTGCAGACCTCGCCTTCCGGCTTGTTGTAGATCAGCACGCGACGGACACTCTCGGCGGCCTCTTCGCGGCGGATCAGGTGGCCATCGACGGTGATCGCATCGTGGCTGTCGACCCGCTGGCCGAGGCTGGCCACGCTACCATTGACGTTGACCCGGCCTTCGGCGATCCACACTTCTACGTCGCGCCGGGAACCGACACCGAGACGGGCGAGGACTTTCTGCAATTTTTCCCCGACCGGTACGTGGGGATTCTCTGGGGTATCGTTCATCTGGGCACCTCCCGGTGTGGCTGGCAACGAATCGAAGGGCGCGCATCATACGCGCTTCGTCAGGACAAAGCACCGTCCCCGGGCGGAAACCCGGACAATCCCGCTAGACTAGGCCGGGTTCACCCACCCCGCCACCCGGAGGCCCCGGTGCACGATGTCCCCCCCTTCAGCGGCGCCAAGCTGGCGCTGTTCTATGGCGACCACCTGGTCGTCTACAAACGCGACGAAAAACCCGGCATTCCCTTCCCCGGCTACTGGGACTTTCCCGGCGGCGGCCGCGAGGGCCTGGAGACGCCTGCCGAATGCGCCCTGCGCGAACTCGAGGAAGAGTTCTCCATCCGCCTGGAAGAACCTCGTATCGAATGGCAGCGACAGTATCCGAGCACCAGCGGCAGCGCGCCCTTCGCCTACTTCCTGGTGGCGCGCCTGGAGGACCGCGAGTTCGAGGCCATCCGCTTCGGCGACGAAGGACAATACTGGCGATTGATGGAGGTGGACGCCTACCTCGCGCATGCCATGGCCGTACCCTACCTGCAGAGCCGGCTCGGCGATTATCTGCGGGAACGCCGGCGCATCGGCGAATAACGCGGATGACGTTATCCGTTCTATGCCCCGGATAGTCCGGGCGGCATAAAAAAAACCCGGCCGAAGCCGGGCATGCCCAGGCGGGCAGTCTCAGTGTCTGCGGTGCTCGGCGAAGCGCTCCAGGGCTTCGCGGCTGAGGCGCTCGACCTGGGCCCAGTCGCCACGGTCGACCACGGCCTTGGGCAGCATCCAGGTGCCGCCGACGCACATCACGTTGGGTACCGCCAGGTAGTCGGCGAGATTGTTCAGGCTGACGCCTCCGGTGGGGCAGAAGCGGATATCGGGGAATGGCCCCGAGAATGCCTTCAGTGCCGCCGGGCCGCCGCTGACCTCGGCGGGGAACAGCTTGAAGCGGCGGTAGCCATGGCGATAGGCGAGCATGATCTCGGAAGCGCTGGCCACGCCGGGCAACAGCGGGACTTCGCTGTCCAGGGCGAAGCGCAGCAATTCGTCGGTGCAGCCGGGAGTGACCACGAAGCTCGCCCCGGCCTTTTCCGCAGCGGCGAAGGTCTGCGGGTCGAGCACGGTGCCGGCGCCGATGCGCAGGTGTGGGCGCTCCTCGCTGAGGCGACGGATGGCGCTCAGCCCGTGCGCCGTGCGCAGGGTGATCTCCAGGGCGGTCAGGCCGCCGGCGGCGAGGGCATCGGCCATCGGCAGGATGTCCGCCTCGCGGTCGATGGTGATCACCGGGAGGATGCGCGCCTCCCGGCACAGCGTGTCGATGCGGGCGGTCTTCTGTTCAAGGTTGTGCATGGCTACAGCTCCGCCACTCAGGGGTACCAATGGATCGTCAGCGGCGCGCGGAGGAAGGCGCGAACCGGCATCCGCCGTTCGTCCTCGACCGCCAGCGCGGTGTTCAGGGTGGCCAGCTTGGACTGGCCCTGGATCGCCAGCAGCTGCACCTTCGCAGCCGCAAGCACGGCGCGCGACAGGGTCAGGCGCTGGTGCGGCACGCTCGGCGCCCACATCGGCAGGCAACGGCGCGTCCCCTGGGGATCCATCGCCAGGTCCAGGCCAGGGCTGTTCGGGAACAGCGAGGCGGTATGGCCGTCGTCGCCCATGCCGAGAACCAGCACGTCGATCGGCAACGGCAGCTCGTGCAGGTGGTGGTCGGCCAGTTCGGCCGCTTCCTCCAGGCTCGCCGCCGGCTGGTAGAGGCCGATGAAGCGCGCCTTCGCCGCCTCGCCACGGAGCAGGTGGCGGCGAACCAGGCCGGCGTTGCTATCGGCATGCGACTCCGGCACCCAGCGCTCGTCGGCCAGGCTGACGGTGACCCGCGACCAGTCCAGCGGCTCCTCGCTCAAGGCTTCGAGGAAGGCCACCGGGCTGCGTCCGCCGGACACCACCAGCAGCGCCTGGCCCTGCTCGGCCAGCGCCGAGCGCAACCGGTCGGCGACCCCGGCGGCCAGGCCGCGGGCCTGCTCGGCGGCGCTGTCCCAGACCTTCAGGCCGACGCCGGCCGGCAGCTTCAACTCAGAAATCGCCATACCAACTCCTCCCATCGCGGGCCACCAGGGCCACCGAGGCCACCGGCCCCCAGCTCCCCGCCGGATACGGCTTGGGCGCTTCGCTCAGGCGTTCCCAGCCGGCGATCAGCTGGTCGCACCACTTCCAGGCGAACTCCACCTCGTCCTTGCGCACGAACAGGTACTGGTTGCCCTGGGTGACCTCCAGCAGCAGACGCTCGTAGGCATCGGGAATCCGCGCCGCGTGGTAGGTCTCGGAAAAACTCAGTTGCAGCGGGCCGGTACGCAATTGCATGCCCTTGCCCAGGCCCTGGTCCTTGGTCATCACTTGCAGGGAGATCCCTTCGTCCGGCTGCAGGCGGATGATCAGCCGGTTGCTGATCAGCGAACGCTGCTCGGGAGCGAAGATGTAGTGCGGCGGCTCCTTGAAGTGGATGACGATCTGCGACAGCTTCTGCGGCATGCGCTTGCCGGTGCGCAGGTAGAAGGGCACGCCGGACCAGCGCCAGTTGCGGATGTCCACGCGCAGGGCGACGAAGGTTTCCGCGTCGCTGTCGCGATTCGCATGTTCCTCCTCCAGGTAGCCCGGCACTGCCTTGCCGTCGCTGAAACCGGCGGTGTACTGCCCACGCACCACGCGCGAAGCCAGTTGTTCGGCGGGAATCGGCTCGAGGGCGCGGAGCACCTTGACCTTCTCGTCGCGAATGCTGTCCGCCGAAAGGTCGCTGGGCGGATCCATGGCGATCAGGCAGAGCAGTTGCAACAGGTGGTTCTGCACCATGTCGCGCAGTTGCCCGGCCTGGTCGAAGTAGCCCCAGCGGCCTTCGATGCCGACCTTCTCGGCCACGGTGATCTCCACGTGGGAGATGTGGTTCTGGTTCCACTGGGTCTCGAAGAGGCTGTTGGCGAAGCGCAGGGCGATCAGGTTCTGCACCGTCTCCTTGCCCAGGTAATGGTCGATCCGGTAGATGCGGCTTTCCGGGAAGAACCGGGCGACTGCCTCGTTGACCTCGCGGGACGACTCCAGGTCATGGCCGATGGGCTTCTCCAGCACCACCCGGGTGCGCTCGGCGAGACCGGCGGCGGCGAGGTTCTCGCAGATGCCGCCGAACACCGAGGCCGGCGTGGCGAAGTAGGCGACCAGCGGCAATTCGTCGTCCACCGCCTCGCGCAAGCCGACATAGGCCTGCGGGTCGAGGAAGTCCATGCTCAGGTAGTCGAGGCGTTCGCGGAAACGCTGCCAGACCGCGTCGTCCCACTCCTTCGCCGGCACCGCCAGGCGCAGGCGCTGCTCCAGCGTGGCCAGGTGTTCGGCGGGAGCACCTTCGTCACGGGCCAGGGCCAGGACGCGGGTATCGCGGTGCAGCAGGTTCTCGCGATCGAGTTGGTAGAGCGCCGGGAACAGCTTGCGCAAGGCGAGATCGCCCAGCGCACCGAACAGCGCTAACGTGCAAGGCAGAACGCGGACATCAGGCATTTGTTGTTACCAACCAAATATTGAGTGATATTGAGCCATCCACTGCGCAATTAAGACAAATATGTAGTAATTAAACAACATATTTTTCCAAGTCCGCCACGCTGTTGGTCGCATGCCGGCCTGACGTTAGGATAGGCGCCGCCGCCGGCCCTTCCCCGCCGGGCCGACAGAACACGAGGAACCCGGATGAAAAACCTGCTGGAGCAGATCCAGAGCCGCCTGGACGAACTGAACAAGGCGGAGCGCAAAGTCGCCGAGGTCATCCTGCAGAACCCGCAGCAGGCCACCCGCTTCAGCATCGCCGCCCTGGCCCAGGCGGCAGCGGTCAGCGAACCGACGGTGAACCGCTTCTGTCGCTCCTTCGGCATGAGCGGCTATCCGGAACTGAAGATCCAGCTGGCCCAGAGCCTGGCCAGCGGCGCTGCCTTCGTCACCCAGGCGGTAGCCGAGGACGACGGACCGGAAGCCTATACGCGGAAGATCTTCAGCAACACCATCGCCTCCCTCGACGGCGCCCACAAGCTGCTCGACCCACGCGTCATCGACCGCGCCGTGGACCTGTTGATCCAGGCCCGGCAGATCCACTTCTTCGGTCTCGGCGCCTCGGCCTCGGTAGCGCTCGACGCGCAGCACAAGTTCTTCCGCTTCAACCTGGCGGTGAGCGCCCAGGCCGACGTGCTGATGCAACGGATGGTCGCCTCGGTGGCGCATACCGGCGACCTGTTCGTGGTGATTTCCTACACCGGACGCACCCGCGAGCTGGTGGAGGTGGCGCACCTGGCGCGGGAGAACGGCGCCTCGGTGCTCGGCCTGACCGCTGCCGGCTCGCCGCTGGCGAGGGCCAGTACCCTGTGCCTGGATATCCCGTTGCCGGAAGACACCGACATCTATATGCCGATGACTTCGCGGATCGTCCAGCTCACCGTGCTCGACGTACTGGCCACCGGGGTGACCCTGCGCCGCGGCGTGGACTTCCAGCCGCACCTGCGGCGGATCAAGGAAAGCCTGGTACCGACCCGCTATCCCCTCGACGAGGACAACTGACCGCCCGTCTATTGCAGGCCGGCGGCGAGGCTCAGGCGCATGCGTTCGCCGGGCGCCAGGATCAGCCCGCCCGGGCGGTAGCCAGCGGCGCCGATACAGAGAAAGCGTTCCGCTTCGCCCGGCTCGACCTGCTCCACCGGGCGGCTGCCGGGGTGCCAGATCACGCTACCGGCGCTGACGTTCTTGTCGATCCGCAGGCGGCGGTTCCAGCCGCCGTCCTCCAGCACCAGCGATCCGGGATGGTAGAGCACCTGCTTGACCGCGCCGCGCGGTATCCAGGTTCCCGGAATCCGCGAAGCGCCGCGCTGGCCGCGAGCCGACTCCAGCTCCATGCCGTGCACCACCACCCGGCTCAGCGCGCCGACCCGCCAGTAGGGCTGCAGGGCAAAGCTGAACAGACAATCGTCGTCTTCCTCATGGTAGCTGCACAGCTCCAGCTCCAGGCGCTGGCCAAGGCGCGCATCGAGGCGCACGTGCCAGTCCTCCAGATCCAGTTGCCAGCTCACCACCACCTTGCTTTCGTCGGCGTAGGCATCCAGCAGGCGCCATTCGCGTTGCCGCGCCCAGCCCTGCTGCGGCCATTCGCTGCCGTTCGGATGGCTACCGAACCACGGCCAGCAGACCGGGATGCCGCCGCGCACCGGCGCACTGCTGAGGGCCGGCCATTCGCTGGCGCACCACAGCAACGGGCGTTCGCCCTGCGGCTGGAAATGCAGGAGCTGCGCCCCTTGCCGACTGAATACGGCCTGGCACAGTGGATGGTCGATCAACAGCAGATCGCGACGTTGGAAGCGTACCCAGTCGAACGGTCGCTTGGCCCGCATGGAATGAAAGAAACGCTGCAGCGGATGCTCAAGCATGTCCGATTGTCCTACCCTCTCCCCTTCCCGGAAAGCCCGGGCGTGTATCCGTGTAGTTTTACTACATTTCGCACGCAAGCCCCAAATGATCGGCACAGGAAAAGCGTAGTCGGTTTGTAACAGGCAGCCGGGAAGAACGGTCGCCGGAAAAAACGGCCCGCCCGAAACGCTCGGGCGGGCCCAGGCACAACACCGGAGCAGGCAACGCGACGGTCAGAACACCGTCTGGATCTTGATCCCCGCCACCAG
>NZ_KV811304.1:0-24705 GCF_001813025.1 Pseudomonas sp. HMSC066A08 | reverse complement strand
GTGAGCTACGACATCAACCCGCTGGGCTTCTTCTAGGACCCCGGACCGGCCGCGACCGCTCTTTCCCGGAGCGGTCGCGCCGGCTCGCGAAACACGCCGCCGAGGCTGACGGCGGCGCCCCTTCCACCTCCTCGCCAAGCCGATTGCAGAGCGGCTGGCATAGCTATTGCCTGCGTTCACCACGTACAGCACACCACCGGGAAAACCGGGGTCGATAACAACAAGATTGAGGTGAAAAACCCATGTCCCTCGAACAAACCGGCCATGCGCCCGCAACTTCCGGGGTCGACTTCGAAAGCGTCGACGCCGACTACTTCCAACACCGTCAACTGAAGAAAGGCGCCGCCGGCTGGGTCCTGCTGGTCGGGCTCGGCGTCGCCTACGTGATCTCCGGTGACTACGCCGGCTGGAACTTCGGCCTGGCCCAGGGCGGCTGGGGCGGGATGTTCCTCGCCACCCTGCTGATGGCCACCATGTACCTGTGCATGTGCTTCTCGCTCGCCGAGCTGTCTTCGATGATCCCTACCGCCGGCGGCGGCTACGGCTTCGCCCGCAGCGCCTTCGGGCCCTGGGGCGGCTTCCTCACCGGCACCGCGATCCTCATCGAATACGCCATCGCCCCGGCGGCCATCGCCTGCTTCATCGGCGCCTACTGCGAGTCGCTGTTCGGCGTCGGCGGCTGGCTGATCTACCTGGTGTTCTACATCGTGTTCATCGGCATCCACATCCTCGGCGCCGGCGAGGCGCTGAAGCTGATGTTCGTCATCACCGCGGTGGCGGCCATCGCCCTCGGCGTGTTCATTGTCGCGATGGTTCCGCACTTCGACTCGGCCAACCTGTTCAACATCCCGCAGACCGCGGCGACCGGCGCCAGCAGCTTCCTGCCGTTCGGCTATGTCGGGGTCTGGGCGGCGATCCCCTACGCGATCTGGTTCTTCCTCGCCGTCGAAGGCGTGCCGCTGGCCGCCGAGGAAACCAAGAACCCCAAGCGCGACCTGCCGCGCGGCCTGATCGGCGCCATGTTGGTGCTTCTCGCCTTCGCCGCACTGATTCTGGTCGTCGGTCCCGGGGCCGCCGGAGCCAAGGAGCTGATGGGTTCGGGCAATCCCCTGGTGGAAGCGCTGGAGTCGGCCTACAAGGGTTCGACCTGGATGAGCCAGTTCGTCAACCTGGTCGGCCTGGCCGGGCTGATCGCCAGCTTCTTCTCGATCATCTATGCCTACTCGCGGCAGATCTTCGCCCTCTCCCGCGCCGGCTACCTGCCGCGCAGCCTCTCGCTGACCAACCGCAAGAAGGCGCCGGTACTGGCCCTGGTGGTGCCGGGGGTAATCGGCTTCGGCCTGTCGCTGACCGGCCAGGGCGACCTGCTGATCCTGGTCGCGGTGTTCGGCGCGACCATCTCCTACGTGCTGATGATGGCCGCGCACATCACCCTGCGCATCCGCCGCCCGGACATGCAGCGCCCCTACCGCACCCCTGGCGGCATCCTCACCTCCGGCGTAGCCCTGGCGCTGGCCTGCGTCGCGGTGGTCGCTGGCTTCCTGGTCGACCCGCGGGTCGTGGTCGGCGCGGTGGCGATCTACGCTGTACTGATCGGCTACTTCGCCCTGTACAGTCGGCATCACCTGGTGTCCGGCACCCCGGAAGAGGAGTTCGCCGCGATCCAGGCGGCGGAACAGGACCTGCGCTGAGAGCGACAACGACAAAGCCCGGCCCGCCGCATGGCGAGGCCGGGCACTGGAGACACACATGGCACGTTTCACCCATAGCGTCGGCGGCGAGACCTACCGCTTCGACAGCCTCAAGGACGTGATGGCCAAGGCCAGCCCCGCGCGCTCCGGCGATTTCCTCGCCGGCGTCGCGGCGAGCAACGACGGCGAGCGGGTCGCCGCGCAGATGGCCCTGGCCGACATCCCGCTCAAACACTTCCTCGACGAGGCGCTGATTCCCTACGAGGACGACGAGGTCACCCGCCTGATCGTCGATACCCACCAGCGCGACGCCTTCGCCCCGGTGTCCCATCTCACCGTCGGCGGCTTCCGCGACTGGCTGCTCGGCGACGCCGCCGACGAGGCCAGCCTGCGCGCCCTGGCTCCGGGCCTGACGCCGGAAATGGCAGCGGCGGTATCGAAGATCATGCGTGTCCAGGACCTGGTCCTGGTGGCGCAGAAGATCCGCGTGGTCACCCGCTTCCGCAACACCCTCGGCCTTCGCGGCCGGCTCTCCACCCGCCTGCAACCGAACCACCCGACCGACGACCCGGCCGGAATCGCCGCGAGCATCCTCGACGGCCTGCTGTTCGGCAATGGCGACGCGATGCTCGGGATCAATCCTGCCACCGACAGCATGGCCTCGATCTGCGCCCTGCTGGAGATGCTCGACGCGATCATCCAGCGCTACGAGATTCCCACCCAGGCCTGCGTGCTGACCCACGTCACCAGCTCCATCGAGGCGATCAACCGCGGCGTGCCGCTGGACCTGGTGTTCCAGTCGATCGCCGGCACCGAGGCGGCCAATGCCAGCTTCGGCATCAGCCTGAAGATCCTCCAGGAAGGCTACGAGGCCGGGCTCAGCCAGAAGCGCGGCACCCTAGGCAACAATCTGATGTACTTCGAGACCGGCCAGGGCAGCGCGCTCTCGGCCAACGCCCACCACGGCGTCGACCAGCAGACCTGCGAGACCCGCGCCTATGCGGTGGCTCGTCACTTCAAGCCGTTCCTGGTGAACACCGTGGTCGGCTTCATCGGTCCCGAGTACCTGTACAACGGCAAGCAGATCATCCGCGCCGGCCTGGAAGACCACTTCTGCGGCAAGCTGCTCGGCGTGCCGATGGGTTGCGACATCTGCTATACCAACCATGCCGAGGCCGACCAGGACGACATGGACATGCTCCTGACCCTGCTGGGCGTCGCCGGGATCAACTTCATCATGGGCATTCCCGGCTCCGACGACGTGATGCTCAACTACCAGACCACCTCCTTCCACGACGCCCTCTATGCGCGCCAGACGCTGGGCCTGAAGCCGGCGCCGGAATTCGAGGACTGGTTGCAGCGGATGGGAATCTTCACCCAGGCCGACGGGCGCATCCGCTTCGGTGACGAGTTACCGCCGGCGTTCCGCCAGGCCCTGGCGCAACTGGCCTGAGGAGATGCCGATG
This sequence comes from Pseudomonas sp. HMSC066A08, assembly GCF_001813025.1. NCBI lineage: Bacteria > Pseudomonadati > Pseudomonadota > Gammaproteobacteria > Pseudomonadales > Pseudomonadaceae > Pseudomonas > Pseudomonas sp. HMSC066A08. Next base: position 21,548 of record NZ_KV811304.1, on the reverse strand, counting down.
AACGACAAGCACCTGCCCGACGCCAGCGCCGAGAACCCCTGGCTGCCGCTGCGCCAGCTGACCCCCGCGCGGATCGCCCTGGGCCGCACCGGCACCAGCCTGCCGACCCGCCCGCAACTGGACTTCCAGTACGCCCACGCCCAGGCGCGCGACGCCGTGCACCTGTCCTTCGACCATGCGGCCATCAGCGACGGCCTGCGCCAACGCGGCCGCGACAGCCTGCTGCTGCACAGCGCCGCCGCCGACCGCCACGTCTACCTGCAACGCCCGGACCTCGGCCGGCGCCTCGACGAGGCCTCGGTGCAACGCCTGCGCGAGCACGCCGCCGGCTACGACGGGCAGATCGACCTGGCCATCGTGGTCGCCGACGGCCTCTCCGCGCTGGCCGTGCAGCGTCACACCCTGCCCTTCCTCGAACGCCTGGAGGAACAGGCGCTGGCCGAAGGCTGGTCGCTGTCCCCGGTGGTCCTGGTGGAACAGGGACGGGTGGCGGTGGCCGACGAGATCGGCGAATTGCTGCGGGCGAAGATGAGCGTGATCCTGATCGGCGAGCGTCCCGGCCTCAGCTCGCCGGACAGCCTCGGCCTGTACTTCACCTGGGCCCCGCGGGTCGGCCTCACCGATGCCTATCGCAACTGCATCTCCAACGTCCGCCTGGAAGGCCTCAGCTACGGCATGGCCGCGCACCGCCTGCTCTACCTGATGCGCGAGGCCTGCCGGCGGCAGCTTTCCGGGGTCAACCTGAAGGACGAGGCGGAGGTCCAGGCGCTGGACGGCGAGGCTCCGCGCACCGGCAACTTCCTCCTGGCGAGGGACTGAGCCTCCCGGCCGAAGGATGGGCCGGCGCGCGTCGCCCCTCCTTCAGCCGATTCAAACGTTCGCTTGGATTGCGCTTTCCAGGGAGATTGGGCAGCATCGAAGCGTTGCTGGCATGCAGCCTGCATCGTCCCGGCAGCCCCTTCCCGCAATGCGAGGCCCGTCATGCGAATCGTGCAAGCCACCCTCGAACACCTCGACCTGCTGGCGCCGCTGTTCGTCAAGTACCGCGAATTCTACGGCATGCTCTCCTACCCCGAGTCCTCGCGGAAATTCCTCGAGAAACGCCTGCGCCGCAAGGAATCGGTGATCTACCTGGCGCTGGCCGACGAAGAAGACCGCCTGCTCGGTTTCTGCCAGCTCTATCCGAGCTTCTCCTCGCTGTCGCTCAAGCGCGTCTGGATCCTCAACGACATCTACGTCGCCGAGGAGGCGCGCCGGCAACTGGTCGCCGACCACCTGCTGCAACACGCCAAGCAGATGGCCCGGGAAACCCATGCGGTGCGCATGCGTGTCTCCACCAGCGTCGACAACGAGGTAGCGCAGAAAGTCTACGAGTCGATCGGCTTCCGCGAAGACCAGGAGTTCAAGAACTACACCCTGCCGATCAGCGACGAACTAAGCTGAAGACAAAGGCACGGCACTTCCCAACCGATCGCTCAGAGCAGAGGCATCCATGGGTTCGCGCACCTGGCACTGGCCCGGCGTCCTGCTCGGCCTGCTCCTGGCCACGGCCGGCGCGCAGGCCGACACCCTGCGCGTGGCGACCCTCGACTGGGCGCCCTACGTCGGCCCCGACCTGCCGGGCAAGGGCCTCGCCAGCCGCATCCTCGACGAAGCCCTGGCCCTCGACGGACACCGCGCCGAACTGGTGTTCCTGCCCTGGCAACGTGCCCTGAAGGAAGCCGCCGAGGGGCGCTTCGATGCTCTCATGCCGGCCTACCTGTCGCCCGAGCGGCGCGAACTGTTCCACGCCACCATCCCCCTGCTCGACTCGCAACTGGGCTTCTTCCGCCAGCGCGAGCGCCTGCTGCCGGTCAATCCCGCGCATCTGGAAAGCCTGCGTCCGTACCGCATCGGCGTGGTCCGCGGCTACGTCAACCGGGAGGATTTCGACGCCGACCGCAGCCTGACCAAGGACGCGGTGACCAACGACTGGCAGAACCTCGAGAAGCTCCTGCGCGGGCGTATCGACCTGGCCGTGGTCGATCGCTACACCGGCTACCACCTGCTGGCGCGCAACGTGCCGGCTCTGAAGGATCGCCTGGTGTTCATCGAACCACCGCTGGAGGTCAAGCCGCTCTATGTACTGGTGCCGAAAAGACATGCCCGCGGCGCCGCCCTTGCCGCCAGCCTCGACCGCAACCTGCGCCTGATGCGTCGCAGCGGCCGGCTGGAACAACTGATCGCCGAAGCGCACCTCGAACGCAGCGGGCAGACCCGCACGCTGGCCGTCGATCCCTTAACCGGCCAGGCCGACCAGCAGCGCGGCCCCGACCAGAAGCAGGACCATGGCCAGCACGCCCCGTTGCAACCGGCGTGGAGCAAAGACCCGCTGGGGATGCGCTAGCGGCTTCTGCAAGGCCAGCCAGAATTCCGACAACGCTTCGAAGCGCGCCTCCGGACGCGGCGCCAGGGCCCGCGCCAATACCCCGTCCCAGCCGACCGGCAGGTCCGCCTGACGCTCGCCCAGGGGCTCGTAGCGGCATCCGCCGTCGCTCTCCGGGCAGGCGATCGACGGCCAGCGACCGCAGAGCAGCCAATAGAACAGCGCCGCCAGGGCGAACTGGTCGGCCCGGCCATCGACCGCCTCGCCGCGACGCAACTCCGGCGCCAGTGGCACGCTGTCCGCAGGCAGCGCCTGGCGCGCCACGCCCGGCAGGATAGCCGCCGCCTCGGGGAGGAACAGCAGGCGCCCGCCCTCGTCCAGCAGGATCTGCCGCGGCGCCAGCCACAAGCCCTGTACGCCGCGCCGCTGCATGGCGCGAACCGCATCGATAAGTTGCTCCAGGAGGACCAGCGCGCATTGCGGTTCCAGCGGCAGGTGCGCTGGCGCCCAATCCAGCAGGCTGCGCATCGGCCAGCGCGGCGGAGCGAACAACTGGAAGGCATGACGACGCAACCGGGGCGACGACAATACTCGCGGCAGGCTCTCCGCACGGCAGCGCCGCAGTGCCCATTCGCGCTGCCAGAACGCTTCGTCGGCATCGGCCGCCGCGAGCAGCAGCAACGCCTCGCGTCCTTGCTCGTCGCAGGCGCGGAACAGCCGCCCGGGCGGGCCGAACGCGCAAGCCGCCTGCAAGGTCCAGCCATCCACGCAGTCGCCGGGACAGGCCGCGCCCAGCGCTGGCCAGCCGGTATGCCGTGGCGCCGCCGGGGCGCGTTCGAGCGCTCCCGGCAAGACCAGCGCCACCGCCCCCGGCGCATGCAGCAACGGCTGCAGCACGCCCTCCAGGCGCCCCGTGGCCAGCCCCGCACAACGCTCTCCGAGGGCGCGCAGGTCGGCCACTTCGAGCAGCGGCTGGGGCGCCAGCAACAAGGGCTCGCCGGCCACCTGGGTCAGGTTGTGCTGGACCAGCGCCAGCTCCGCGCTGCTACCCAGCGGCTGGCCGCTCCCGCCCAGGCGCTGCAGGCTGCCCTGGCGATAACGCAGCAGGCCGACGGCGCCGCACTGGAAAAAGTGCACGCCTCCGGCATGGACCAGCAGCAACCCCGCCGCCAGCTCGAGCACGCCCGGCTCTCCTTCGCGGCGCCTGCGATACAATTGCATGTTCAGCGAAGCCAGGACCTGCCGCGCCGCCTGCGCTTCCGGCCAACCCTCGGGGGTACAGGCGTAGTCGGCGAACAGGGCGTCGAGATGGCCTTCGATGGCCTGCACCACGTTGGCGCAACCGCGTCCCCAGAGCAGCGCCAGGAGAAAGGCCGGAGCCCGTCCGGGGCGAGGCGCGAGCCATTCGGCGCGAACCCGCGCGGCCTGCCCCGGGAGGTCGCGCCCGGCGCCCAGGGCGAGACTGAGCGGTGGCTGGGCAAAAGCCTGGAGTGTCATCGCACGCCCTTCCCTGCTAGAAATTTCTCCTGCTCTTGCAGACTTTATGCCGATCAATTTCGGAAAAATTGCCGAAACATCCTGCAATCAGTGGTTTTGCCGGGATCGCGACAAACAGCCCCCCACCCATCCGGACGCCCCCCTATAATGGCGGCCCTCTGCCGCTCAACGCGTTGTCTCCGCAGGTTGCTCAATGGACTTCAACCCAATCGATCTGATTCTCCACCTGGATACCTACCTGGCCATGCTGGTCAGCAACTATGGCGTCTGGATCTACGCCATCCTGTTCCTGGTGATCTTCTGTGAAACCGGCCTGGTGGTGACTCCGTTCCTCCCCGGCGACTCGCTGCTGTTCATCGCCGGCGCCATCTGCGCCACCGGCGGCATGGACCCGTGGCTGCTCGGCGGGCTGCTGATGGTCGCGGCGATCACCGGCGACAGCACCAACTACGTGATCGGCCGGACCCTCGGCAAGCGGCTGTTCAGCAACCCGGACTCGAAGGTATTCCGCCGCGACTACCTCGACCGCACCCATGAGTTCTACGAACGCCACGGCGGCAAGACCGTGACCCTGGCGCGCTTCCTGCCCATCGTGCGGACCTTCGCGCCCTTCGTCGCCGGCATGGCGAAGATGCACTACCCGCGCTTCGTCATGTTCAGCGTGGTCGGCACCGTGGCCTGGGTCGGCGGCCTGGTGACCCTGGGCTACTTCTTCGGCAACGTGCCGTTCATCAAGAAGAACCTGTCGCTGCTGGTGATCGGCATCATCCTGCTGTCGCTGCTGCCGATGATCCTCGGCTTCATTCGCCATCGCCTGCAGGCGAGCGCCGCCAAACAGGCCAAGGCCCAGAGCGACTGAGCATGTGGTCGTTCCGCGCCTGGCGGCGCCGACGCCTGCTGGAGCGCCACCCGGTGGCCGAAGAACTCTGGCTGCGGGTCCGCCGGCACCTGCCGATCCTCGACGGCCTGCACGCCGACGAGGACCGCCGCCTGCGCGAGCGGGCCGTGCTGTTTCTCGCCGACAAGCACCTGACCGCGCTCGCCGGCGTCGATCTCGACGACTTCGGCCGCCTGCTGCTGGGGGCGCAGGCGCAACTGCCGCTGTTGCACCTGCCGGAGCTGAACTGGTACCAGGGCTTCCACGAGCTGGTGCTGTATCCCGACGATTTCGTCAGCCCGCAGAAACACCGCGACGCCAGCGGCGTAGTCCATGAGTTCGACGACGAACGCAGCGGCGAGACGTCCTTGCAAGGGCCGGTGGTCCTGGCCTGGCCCGGCGTCGTCGGCGGGGGTGGCTGGGATGCCTACAACCTGGTGATCCACGAACTGGCGCACAAGCTGGACATGCTCAACGGCGACGCCAACGGCCTGCCGCCGCTGCACGCCGGCATGCGCATCGGCGACTGGGCGAACGCCATGCAGGCCGCCTACGACGAGATGAACGCCCTGCTCGACCGCGATCCCGACGCACAGACCGCCATCGATCCCTACGCGGCGGAAGATCCGGCGGAGTTCTTCGCCGTGACCAGCGAGTATTTCTTCACCGCCCCGGATCTCCTCCACGAAGCCTACCCGGCGGTGTACCGGCAGCTCCAGCTGTTCTACCGACAGGACCCGCTGCAACGCCTGCGCCGCCTGCAGGCCGAGCATCCGGACTATCGCGAGGCGGCGGGCGACACGACTAACGGCTGAATGCCGGTACATGGCATCGACAACCGAATATGCCTATAATCGCGGCCTCTTTTTTGGCCAGAAACCTCTGGAGTCACCCATGAGCTACAGCAAGATCCCGGCCGGCAAGGACCTGCCGAACGACATCTACGTCGCTATCGAGATTCCGGCCAACCATGCGCCGATCAAGTACGAGATCGACAAGGACACCGACTGCCTGTTCGTCGACCGTTTCATGGCCACCCCGATGTTCTACCCGGCCAACTACGGCTTCATCCCGAACACCCTGGCCGACGACGGCGACCCGCTGGACGTGCTGGTGGTGACCCCCTATCCGGTCGCTCCCGGTTCGGTGATCCGCGCGCGTCCGGTTGGCGTCCTGCACATGACCGACGAGGCAGGCGGCGACGCCAAGCTGATCGCCGTGCCGCACGACAAGCTGAGCGTCCTGTACAAGGACGTGAAGGAATACACCGACCTGCCGGCCCTGCTGCTGGAGCAGATCAAGCACTTCTTCGAGAACTACAAGGATCTCGAGAAGGGCAAGTGGGTCAAGGTCGAAGGTTGGGGCAATGCCGACGCCGCCCGCGCCGAGATCACCAAGGCCGTGGCCGCGTTCCAGAAGTAAGCGCGCCTCGCCGAAAAGAAGCCCCGCAGCCGCGGGGCTTTTTCATTCTCCCTCGCCGACCGCCAAGGTCGGTCTCGCCACCCCGCTCCGCTCAGTCGACCGTCGCCACGCTCTCCAACCGATATCCGTAGCCATAGATGGTCAGCAACTGCCAACCGCGCTCGGCGGTCAGGCCAAGCTTGTTGCGCAGGCGATAGATGTGGGTATCCAGCGGCCGCGAGGACAACACTTCCTCGTGGGGCCAGAAGCGCTCGTAGAGATATTCCCGCGACAACGGCCGCCCCAGGTTGGCGAACAGGCAGCGGGCCAGGCGGTATTCGCGCTCGGTCAGGCTGATCGGCGCGCCGGCCCGGGTCACGGTCAGCTCGGCATCGTCGAAGCTGAGGTCGTTGAAAGTCTGCACCTCATGCTGCGCGGGACGCGCTCCCCCGTGGCGACGCAGCACGGCGGCTACCCGCGCCTTCAGTTCGTTGGGCCGGAACGGCTTGCTGACATAGTCGTCGGCGCCGCTGTTCAACGCCTGCACGATGTCCTGTTCGGCGTCACGGCTGGTCAGCATGATCGCCGGCGGCGGCGCATCCAGATGCTCGCGGCTCCAGCGCAGCAATTGCAGGCCGCTGAGGTCCGGCAGTTGCCAGTCGAGGATCAGCAGGTCGAAGGTTTCCCGCTTGAGCTGCTTGAGCAGGTCCTCGCCACGGGCGAAACGGTGCACCGTCCAGGCCTGCTCGCCCTGCGCGGGTATCTGCTGCAGGGTCTGCTCGACCCGGTCCAGTTCGGCCGACTCGTCGTCCAGTATCGCGACACGCATAAAAAGCTGGTCCTGTTCAATCGGGCCAACGCCCCTTTTTCGCTCCAGGAACGGCGAACTACGTACAAATCTGAAGAATTGTGACGAATCTCTCTGGTCGCGACCAGCCCTTGATAGCCTGATTCCAAATAGCCATTAAGCGGGACGAAGAGCCCGCGAGCCAGCGCCAGCCTGACCTATCAAGGAGTCGTAGCCATGGGTTTCCGGCCAGTTAGCCAACGTTTGCGTGACATCAATCTGCAGGCCCTGGGCAAGTTTTCCTGCCTCGCCCTGGTCCTCGGCCTGGAATCGGTAAGCCATCCGGCCGGCCCGGTCCAGGCCCCGTCGTTCAGCCAGGGCACCGCCAGCCCGACCTTCGCCACTCCGCTCGGCCTCGACGGCCCGGCGCGCGCCAGGGCCGAGATGTGGAACGTCGGCCTGTCCGGCGCCGTCAGCGTACGCGACGAGTTGCGCTGGGTGTTTTGAGCGCGACGAATCTGAAATAGCGCGGAAGAATCTGAAGAAATATGGCAAATCTCACAGCAGACAAATCGCGCTTGGTAGATTTCCAACCGCTGAGTAGGCCAAGGAGCAAATGGATTGCTCCGACACAGGGATGTGTAAACCCGCTCCGGCGGGCCGTGGGACGAGACCACTCGAACCACAGTCAGGGGTCGGTAACGGACGATCGCCCCAGGCAACCGAGCCAATCCCCCAGGGCTGGCTTCGACACACGGATGTGTCATCTCCCCTTCCTTGTTCGAATCATCCCCTCCCGCTATCCGGACGCCTCGATCCGCGTCCCATCCTGGATCTGAAAAGGACCTCATCATGAAGCAATACGGAGCAGAGTTCTTCGGCACCTTCTGGCTGGTATTGGGCGGCTGCGGCAGCGCAGTGCTCGCCGCCGGCGTACCGGAACTGGGAATCGGCTATCTCGGCGTGGCCCTGGCGTTCGGCCTCAGCGTGCTGACCATGGCCTATGCCATCGGCCCGATCTCCGGCGCCCACCTGAACCCCGCGGTATCGGTAGGCCTGTGGGTCGGTGGGCGCTTCCCGGCCAGCCAACTGTTGCCCTATATCGTCGCCCAGGTCCTCGGTGGCCTCGCTGCCGGCGGCGTGCTGTACCTGATCGCCAGCGGCAAGGCCGGCTTCGACCTGGCCGCCGGCTTCGCCTCCAACGGCTACGGCGAACACTCGCCGGGCGGCTACTCGTTGCAGGCCGCGCTGGTCAGCGAAGTGGTACTCACCGGCATGTTCCTGCTGATCATCCTCGGCGCCACCTCCAAGCGCGCGCCGCAGGGCTTCGCGCCGATCGCCATCGGCCTGACCCTGACCCTGATCCACCTGATCAGCATCCCGGTCACCAACACCTCGGTGAACCCGGCGCGCAGCACCGCGGTTGCCCTGTACGTCGGCGACTGGGCGGTTTCCCAGCTGTGGCTGTTCTGGGTCGCGCCGATTCTCGGTGCGGTACTCGGCGCCCTGGCCTATCGCCTGATCGGCGACAAGAACGACTGAACCGAAGCGCCCGGCCCAACCGCCAGGCGCTGCGGCCGAGGAAACGTCAAGGGAGCCTGCGGGCTCCCGATGTCGTTGCAAGGATTGCGAAACCGGCGCCCGATCAGGCAGATTGCAGCCTGACCGGATCGCCAGCGATACCTGACCCGCCGCCCAGTGAAGCCTATGACAGCCCTCGTGACTCCCCGATTCCTCCTCCCGGCTTGCGCCGCCCTGGCGCTGGGCGGGCTGTTGACGCTGCTCGCCGCGCCCCTCGCGGCCGCGCCGGCCAAGACGAAACGGCCGCCGTTCATCGAGCAGGGCGAGACGTGCCTGCCCCAGCCGCTCCCCGCCAGCGTGCTCTATCTCGCCGGCGACGCCTGGAAGCTCGACGCCAAGGGCCAGCAGACACCCCTGGAAGAAGGCATGGACATCGACGAACTGGAAGGCGTCAAGACCTCTCCGACCGCCTTCGTCAGCCTGCTGCTCGGCGACGGCAGCCGCATCGTCCTGCCCTCCAGTTCGGAAGTCACCCTGCACCTCGACGAGGATACCGGCATTCCGCAGATCGCCCTGCGCGCGGGGCAGGTCGAGTCCTATGTCCTGAAGAGAAAGAGCGATCACGACCGCTTCCAGGTGCTGACCCCGGTCGGCGTGCTGGGCGTGCGCGGTACCCACTTCCGCGCCCGCACCGAAGACGGCCAGGCGCTGACCGAAGTGCTCGACGGACGCGTCGCGGTGAACCGCGAACTGACCAGCGACGACCTGCCGCTCAACGGCAGGCGTCCGACCCGCAAAGCGGCGCAGGCCGAGCCGGACGAGGACGTGCTGGTGGATGCCCGCCGTGGCCTGAAGGTCAAGCCGCAGGGCAAGCTGACCCCGGTCGACCTGCTGCCCGCCCCGCAATTGCGCGGCCAGGGCGGCGAGCACGGCGAGTCGCCGGTTTGGAAGCTCTATCTTGCCCCGCTGCACGGAGCCAAGCGCTACCGAGCCCAGGTAGCCAGCGATCCGGACTTCCTACGCATCCAGCAGGAGCGTTTCTCGAGCACCCCGGAAGTCAGTTTCAGCGGACTCAAGGCGGCCTTCTACCACGTCCGTCTCTCGGCCTTCGACAACGACGGCCTGGAGGGCGAGACCAGCGTCTACGACATTCTCTACTACCCGCGAGGCGGCAGTGCCCGATAGGGCGCCGGGGCCTCGCCGATGAAAGCGCTCGACCGCCAGGACGAGCCCAGCCAGGCGCAGCGGCTGTTCCGCGGCCTGGTGCGCGAATGGCTGCTGGTCAGCCTGCTGCTCCTTCCGCTCACCGCCGTGCTTTCGCTGAGCAGCGGCCTGCCGCTGAACAACCTGCTCTACGACCGCCTGCGCAACCTCGCCCCGCTGGCCGTCGATCCGCGCATCCTCGTCGTTGCCATCGACGACCGCAGCCTGGAAAGCCTCGGTCGCTGGCCCTGGCCGCGCAGCGTCCACGCCGAGCTGCTGGATCGCCTGGCCGCCGCCGGCGCACGCAGCGTACTGCTCGACGTGATCTTCAGCGAGCCCTCCTCCAATCCGGACAGCGACCGCCAGTTGGCAAGCTCGCTGTGCCGGGCCGGCAACGTCCTCCTGCCGCTGCTGCGCGAAAGCGTGCCGCGCTACGGCGAACCGCCACGGGAGATACCGCCGACCGCGCCGCTGGCCGGCTGCGCCGCCGGCATCGGGCATATCAACGTCGAGGCGGACAGCGACGGCACGGTGCGCAGCGTCTACCTGCGCGAAGGACCGCTCGGCCAGCCGCGCCCGCTGCTCGCCTGGCAAGCATTCGCCGATGCCGGCGCCATGCCCATGCCCGGCCTCGACGACATGCGCAACCTGCCCGGCTGGCAGCGTGACCACGCCATCCGCATTCCCTTCATCGGTGCCGACGCGGGCTTCCCCAGCGTGCCCTACGTCAGCGTGTTGCGCGGCGAGGTGCCGGACAGCCTGCTGCGCGACCGCCTGATCCTGGTCGGCGCCACTGCGCCGGGCCTCGGCGACCGCTATGTCACCCCGCTGTCGGCCAGCCTCGGCACCACGCCGGGGGTGGAGATCCAGGCCAACATCCTCAACGGCCTGTTGCAGCAGCGCACCGCCGTCGACCTGCAACCCTGGCTCGCCGCCTTGCTCTCCGCCGCCGGCGTAGCGCTGCTGCTCGGCCTGATGCTGTTCCGCTCGCGCCACGCCTTGCTCCTCACCCTGGCCTGCGCGGCCCTGGCCCTGGGTCTTTCCTGGGCGCTGCTACTGAACGGCTGGTGGTGGTCGCCGCTGGCCAGCCTGGTCGGTCTGCTGCTGGCCTACCTGATCTGGAGCTGGCGCCGGCTGAACGCGGTGCTCGCCTACTTCGGCTGGGAACTGGCGCGTCTCGACCGCGAGCCCAAGGTGCTGCCCGAGCGGGCCAGCCCCCCGCGCACCGGCGACGATCCATTGCAGAACCGCATCGCCGCCCTGGAACAGGCGGTCAGCCGCACCCGCGACAGCCGACGGTTCATGGCCGACGGCCTGGAAGGCCTGCCGGTGGCGACCCTGATCTGCGACCCGCAGGGGCAAATCCTGCTGGCCAACCGCAAGGCACGCGACCTGTTCGGCTGCGAGTTGCGCGGCGACGAGCTGCGCCAGCGCCTGGCCGAACTCGGCCATCCGAGCCTCGCCGGCGGCGCCCGTCCCACGCTGGAAACCCTGGAAGCCATCGAGTTCCGCGACCATCGGGAACGCGACCTGCGCCTCGACCTGGCGCGCCTGCTGCCGGTCGAAAGCGAAACCGCCATCGGCTGGCTGGCGAGCCTGATCGACCTGAGCGCCGAACGCGATGCAGAGCGCCAGCGCGCCACCCTCCTGCGCTTCCTCTCCCATGACCTGCGCGCGCCGCACTCGGCGATCCTCGCCCTGCTCGACGTCCGCCCCGCCGAGGACGAGGCCGGCCAGCAGGTCTACCGCCAGATAGAGCAGCAGGTCCGTCGCGCCCTGGGCCTGACCGATGCCTTCGTGCAACTGGCCAAGGCCGAGTCCGACGCCTACCGCTTCGAAGCGTGCATGTTCACCATGCTGGCGATGGATGCGGCCGACCAGCTCTGGCCCCTCGCGCAGCAGAAGGACATCGACCTGCGGCGCGACTGGGACGACGAGCAGGAACCGATGGTCTGGGCCGACCCCGGCCTGCTCACGCGCGCCCTGTTCAACCTGCTGGAGAATGCGGTCAAGTACAGCCCGGCGGGGACCGTCGTCAGCCTGAGCATCCGCCTCGAAGGCGACTGGCTGAGCTGCCGGATCGTCGACCAGGGCAAAGGTATCGCGGCCGCCGAACTGCCGCGCCTGTTCAGCCAGTACCAGCGCTTCGCGTCCGCCGAGGGCAGCGCCGGCCTGGGCCTGGGGCTGGCCATGGTCAAGACGGTGATCGACCGGCACGGCGGCAGGATCGGCTGCCAGAGCCAGGTTGGCCAGGGCACGACCTTCGAGATTCGCCTTCCGCTGCTGAAAGGCGAGGAATAACCGGTACTGGCGGAAGTCAGTCTTCCTCCAACTTGCATTGGTCTCGAAGTTCGGAATATCCAGGCGGCCGGGTTATTCCGCTTCCCGGCTATCGAAACGGCAACTGCCCTTCCTCATGAAACTCCGCAGGGGGAATCGACGCGCCCCCAACATAGGCACCAGTGAGCACGACATGGCTACGTTCCCGCAGCGGAACCGAGGCGCTGCGCCAGCTACAGCCCCCCTGGAAGTCTCGACAACCTCCATCTTTTAACGATAGCTCGTAGGAAGTTTCCCAAAAATATAAGTAACCAATCTCAAAAAGACCCCGCCGGAAAAACCAGCCAATAACTCCCGGTAATCTACCGCGCTCATGCAGTTCCCTACGCCTAACAGCAAACGGCTCAACTTCCAGTGAAACCATGATCGACATAGACAGACTGAGCAAACGCTTTTCCGGCCGGACGGTGGTGAACGACCTGAGCTTCCGCATCGACCGGGGAGAGATCGTCGGTCTCCTCGGCCCCAACGGGGCGGGCAAGTCGACCACCCTGAAGATGCTTTCCGGCTTCCTCGCGCCGAGCGCCGGCAGCGTGCGCATCTTCGGCTTCGACATGCAGGAAAAGGCGCGCCAGGCGCAGAAGCTGATCGGCTACCTGCCGGAGAACGCTCCCAGCTACGGAGAAATGACGGTCGAGGGCTTCCTCGCCTTCGTCGCTTCCATCCGCGACTACAGCGGACGGGAAAAACGTCGGCGCATCGACAGCGCCATGGACTGCATGGAGCTGCGGGATGAGCGCAGGAGCATCATCGAGACCCTGTCCAAGGGCTTCAAGCGCCGCGTCGCGCTGGCCCAGGCGATCCTCCACGATCCCGAGCTGCTCCTGCTCGACGAGCCCACCGACGGTCTCGACCCGAACCAGAAGCACCAGGTACGGCAACTGGTGAAGAACCTCTCGGAGAGCAAGATCGTGGTGATTTCCACGCACATCCTCGAGGAAGTCTCGTTCATGTGCAGCCGCGCCCTGGTGATCAACGGCGGCCGCCTGCTGGCCGACAACACCCCGGGCGAACTCAGGACCCGCAGCCGCTACCACCATGCCGTCAGCCTCAGCATCGAAGCACCGGTAGACCCGCTGGCCATCGCCATGCTCCCCGGCGTCGCCGGTATCGAAGGACGCCCCGACCGGGCCGGCACCCTGACCATCCTGGCCCGCCCCGGCGCGCAGATCCTTCCCGCGCTCAACCGCCTGATCCACGGCAACGGCTGGCGGGTATCCGGGGTGCGTACCGAACACGGCCAACTGGAAGAAGTGTTCCGCCAACTGACCCGAGAAACCCCCGCATGACCGCCATCGGCACCATTTTCAGACGCGAGCTGGGCAGCTACTTCGCCACGCCGCTCGCCTATGTGTTCACCCTGGTATTCCTCGTCCTCTCCGGCGTGGCCACCTTCTACCTGGGCGATTTCCTCGAGCGCGGCCAGGCCGACCTGGCGCCGTTCTTTTCCAGCCTGCCCTGGCTCTACCTCCTGCTGATCCCCGCGCTGGCCATGCGCCTGTGGGCCGAGGAGCGCAAGTCCGGCTCCATCGAGATGCTGATGACCCTGCCCGTCTCCCGCGCCACCCTGGTCACCGGCAAGTTCCTCGCAGCCTGGTTCTGCGCCGGGCTGGCGTTGCTGCTGACCTTCCCGATGCCACTGACGGTGAACTACCTCGGCTCGCCCGACAACGGCGCGATCATCGCCGGCTACCTGGCCGGCTGGCTGCTGTCCGGCGGCTACCTGGCCATCGGATCCTGCATGTCGGCGCTGGCGAAGAACCAGATCATCGCCTTTGCCCTGACCGTTCTCGTCTGCCTGCTGTTCGTCGGCGCCGGCACTCCCCACGTACAACAGGCGCTCTCCGGCTGGCTTCCGCAATGGCTGCTGGACGGCATTGCCTCGCTGAGCGTGCTGGTCCGTTTCGAGGCGCTCGGCCGGGGCGTGCTCGACGTCCGCGACCTGGCCTACTTCTGCAGCCTGATCGTCGCCTGGCTGGTCGCCACCACCATCGTCATCGACCTGAAAAAAGCGGCGTAGGAAACATCCATGAAACGAACCCTGTACTCGGGCGTCGGCCTGCTGCTGGTCGGCCTGCTGTTCCTCGCTTTCAACCTGCTGTCCAGCCTGCTGCTGCGCGACCAGCAGTTCGACCTCACCCAGCAGAAGCTCTACACCTTCAGCGCCGGCACCCAGGAAATCCTCGACAGTCTCGACGAACCGCTCAACCTCTACCTGTTCTTTTCGAAAAGCCGCGCCAATGACCTGCCCGCCCTGCGCAACTACGCCCGCCGCGTCGAGGAAGTGCTGGACCTCTATGCACGGCGGAGCCACGGCAATGTCCGATTGTTCGTGATCGATCCCCTGCCATTCTCCGACGACGAGGACCGTGCCGCGCGCTTCGGCCTGCAGGCGCCGCCCATCGGCCCGAATGGCGAAGCCATCTACTTTGGCCTGGCGGCCACCAACCCAACCGACGGCCTCCAGGTGATCCCGTTCTTCTCGCCGGAAGAAGAGCCGCTTCTGGAATACGATCTCAGCCGCCTGGTCCAGGCACTCGCACAGCGGGAACGCACGGTAGTCGGCCTGATGAGCTCGCTGCCGATGACCGGGCAGGCGCCCACCGACGGGCAGCCGGGCAGCCGGCCCTGGGCGATGATGGACAAGCTCTACCAACAGTTCGACATCCGCACCCTGGGGCTCGCCTCGACGGAAATCCCCGCCGACATCTCGGTATTGATGCTGGTGCACCCCAGGCAATTGTCCGAACAGACCCAATACGCCATCGACCAGTTCGTTCTGCGCGGCGGCAAGCTGCTGGCCTTCGTCGATCCACTGAGTCTCGCCGATGCAGACGCCGGGAAAGGCTCCGACCTGGCCCGGTTGCTGCGTTCCTGGGGCGTCCAGTTGCGACCGGATACCCTCCTGGCGGATGCCTCGTTCGCCATGATCAAGCCCAACGCCGAGCGTCGCCCGGAGCGCAATCCGACCTGGCTGCACCTCCCCGGCGACACCTTCCCCCACGACAACGTGCTGACCACCGGCCTGGAAAGCCTCAACCTCGCCACCGTTGGCCTGCTCGAGCCTCTCGACGAAGCCTCGACGCGCTTCATTCCGCTATTGCACAGCTCGGCGTACAGCATGCCGCTGTCGCTGGAACGCTTCCGCCAATCCTCGACGGAGCAACTCAACGCCACCCTGGTCCCGACCGGAGAACGCTACGTGCTGGCCGCAAAGGTCGAGGGGCCGGCAACGAGTGCCTTCGGGAAGCGAGGCGAAGGCCTGAGCGACAGCGCGAACATCCATGTGCTGTTGGTCGCCGATACGGACCTGCTGAGCAATCCGCTCTGGCTCCAGGAACAGACTGGGCATGGCGAGCCGCAGGTATGGGCGGACAACGACCTGTTCGTCGGCAATGCGCTCGACTACCTCTCCGGTTCGGACGCGCTGATCGACCTGCGCTCGCGAGGCCATACGAAGCGCCCGTTCACTCGCGTGGAAGCGCTTCGCCGCGAAGCCGGGCTGCGCGCCCAGGAACAGCTCAACGCGCTGAAACAAAGCCTCAACGACACCGACGAGAACCTGCGGACCTTGCAGCAATCGATGGACGCCGGCGAGCGGGAGGTAACCCCGGAAATGGAAGCGACGCTGCGCCGCTTCATCGATGACAAATTGCGCATCCGCCAGCAACTGCGTCAATTGCAGTTCCAGTTGAATGCCGATGTCGAGCGCCTGGCGGATCAGGTAAAACTGGCCAATACGGTCCTGGTGCCGGCACTGCTCAGCCTGCTCCTCCTGCTGCATTGGACCTGGCGCAGCATGCGCCGGAGGAGGAGCTGACATGCGCCTGCGTAACGTAGGGGGACTCGCTCTCGCCCTGGCGCTGTTCGCCGGAACCTTGGGCTGGCTCCACGAACGGCAGCAACCGCCCGCGCAACCGCCTGCGAGCCGCGCCTGGCTGCCAGGGCTGAAACCGCACCAGGTGACCGCACTGTGCATCGCCACCCCCGGCCAACCGACGATCCGCGCCAGGCGCGATGGCAAGGACTGGACGCTCGCCAGCAAGGACGGCTATCCCGCCTCGGGGGAAACCATCAGGCAGCTGTTGCGTAGCCTGGCCGACGCACGCCTGCTGGAGGAAAAGAGCGCCTCGCCGGAAAACCGCGAGCGCATGGGGCTCTCCGACCAGGGCAAGGGCCAGGCCAGCCGGATCACCCTGGAGCGCGGCGACGCAGCGCCCCTGGTCCTGTTACTCGGCAAGCGCACATCGCAGGGCGGGCAGTTGGTCAGGCAAGCCGACGATGAGCGGGCCTGGCTGATCGACCGGACCTTCGGCCTGCCGGTCAACGACCTGGCCCTGCTCGCCCCCCGACTGACCGACCTGCCGTTCGAACAGTTGCGCGAGCTGACACTGTCCTATGGCAACGGCGTACGACTGAAGATTTCCCGAGCCAGCGAACAGGACGATGGCATCCGCTTGCAACAGTTCCCATCCAGGCCACAGTTGATGGGCGAGGCGGAAGCGGAGCAGGCCGCACGCCTGTTCGCTGCGCTCAGGCTGCTGGAGGTCGCGCCGGCCAAGGCCTCGCGGCAGAAACCGCTGCTGACCTTCACGCTCAAGAGTTTCGCCGGCGGCACGCTGCAGGGCCAGCTTCTGGAACTGGAGCGCCAGTACTGGTTGCAACTGACCGACAGCAAGGGCTTCGCCGCCGGGCAGGTCTCAGCCGTCAAGGGTTGGCGCTACCGCGTGGAGGGCCTGAGCCCGGACACCGCTCCCGCACCCCAGCCACCCAAGGCATCGCCGGTGAAGAAAAGCAAGCCGGCCAAGCCCTCGTCGCCCAAGTGCTGAGCCCTCTCGCCAGGCGCCGCTCGGCAGCCGGCGAAACAGAGCCCCGCCGGATGCTGGGCAGGACCGGCCGAGTTTGCTAGAGTAGCGCCTCCTTCGCGAGCCCTCGGCTCGTCGATGCAGAATTCCTAAGGCAGGCGCGGCTTATCAGAAGTAAGCCAACCCCACCCCAGAAAAGCCGGCCACAAGCCGGCTTTTTTAATGCCTCCGCACAACCCCAGCCAACCGCCCTTCGCTAGGCCTCCAGGAGCTTGCGGAACAGCCCGGCAAGTGTCGCCTGGCGCTCGAAGCCGATACCGGGCGATTGTGGCAATCCCGCCAGTCCCGAGGAAAACGGCAGGGCACCGGCGAAATCGTCGAATGGCCGGAAAGCCGACGGCGTAGCCTCGGCCCAGCCCAGGCGCAGGGCCGCCACCAGGTGCAGGCTGAACAGGTAGCCGGCGTGCGGGCGGAAGGCCGCGCGCGGCCAACCCCGGGCGCACAGGTGGTCGAGTATCGCCAGGTAGCCCGGCAGGCCATAGCAATGCACGGGGTCGAAGACCAGCACGTCACGCTCCCGCCGCAAGCCGCCATAGAGGTCCAGCAGGCGAGCCTCGGCCAGGGAGAACAAGGCCTCGCCGGCACCGATGGGCCCCGGATAGCTATCCGCCACTTCGGCCTGGGTAGGGAAATCGTGGGGGTCGCAGATGTCCTCGAACCACCACAACCCCAGCGGCGCCAGGGCTTTCGCTGCGGCGACGGCGCCCCCCGCGTCGTAGCGGTTCATCGCGTCGACCGCCAGCCGCGAAGCGTCGCCGAGAACCCGCAGCGCCCTGTCGATACGGCGCCGGTCCTGGTCCAGCCCGGCCACGCCGATCTTGATCTTGGCATGGGTGTAGCCGAGATCGATGAAGCGCCGCAGTTCCTCTTCCAGGCGTCCCAGGTCGTCGTGCGGATAGGGGTAGCCGCCGCCGGCGTAGACCGGTACGCACTGCGGATAGTCCTCCGCCAGCCCCAGGCGTCGCGCCAGGAAGCGATGCAGCGGCAGGCCGGCAGCCTTGGCCGCGGCATCCCACAGCGCCATGTCCAGGGCGCCCACCGCGACGCAGCGTTCGCCGTGGCCGCCGGGCTTCTCGTCGCGCATCATCAGGTCCCAGGCACGCAACGGATCGATGCCACTGCCGTCGTCGCTCACCAGGCTGTCCGCCGAAGCCCCCAGCAGGCGCGGGGCGAAACGCTCGCGGATCAGTCCGCCCTGGGCGTAGCGCCCTACCGAGGCGTGACCGTAGCCGACGACACGCCGACCGTCGCGCACGACATCGGTGAGCACCGCCACCAGGCTGGTGCTCAACCCCCCGTCGGCGGCCGCCACGCCGGCGTAACGGGAAAGGGGAATGCTGCGTTCCCGGACCTCCTGGATGCGCATCGCCTGTCGGCTCCTCCTCGCTGGACCTCTCTCCACCTTAGCCAAGGCCGCCGCCATGGTCGCCCCGATCGATCGTAGCGACCTTCCGCCGATTTGCCCGGCCCCCGCCCCTCTGCTAGTGTCGCGGGGTTTTGTACACCTCGCCGAGACTCCCCCGATGGCCCGCAAGAAAACCCTCGATTTCGAACAGTCCCTCACCGAGCTGCAAACCCTGGTGGAACGCCTGGAAAGCGGCGAGCTGTCGCTGGAAGAGTCGCTGGGCGCCTTCGAGCAGGGCATCCGCCTGACCCGCGAATGCCAGACGTCGCTGAGCCAGGCCGAACAGAAGGTACGGATCCTCCTCGAACGCGACGGCGAGCTCAGCGAAGCGCCGTTCGATGCGGAAGGCGACGAGGCATGATCGCGGCCTACCAGGCGCGCTGCCAGGCGCGCGTCGATGCCGCCCTGGACGCCCTGTTCGTCGCCCCCCGCGAAGAACTGCAACGCCTCTACGAGGCCATGCGCTACAGCGTGATGAACGGTGGCAAGCGGGTTCGCCCGCTGCTCGCCTACGCTGCCTGCGAGGCCCTCGGCGGTGCGCCGCAGCGCGCCGACGCCGCGGCCTGCGCGGTGGAGCTGATCCATGCCTACTCGCTGGTCCACGACGACCTGCCGGCGATGGACGACGACGACCTGCGCCGTGGCCAGCCGACCACCCACCGGGCCTTCGACGAGGCCACCGCGATCCTCGCCGCCGACGGCTTGCAGGCGCTGGCCTTCGAAGTGCTCGCCGACACCCGGCGCAATCCGCAGGAACATGCCGTCTGTCTGGAAATGCTCACCCGCCTGGCGCGCGCCGCAGGCTCCGCCGGCATGGTCGGCGGCCAGGCGATCGACCTCGGCTCGGTCGGCGTAGCCCTCGACCAGGCGGCCCTGGAAGTCATGCACCGGCACAAGACCGGCGCGCTGATCGAAGCCAGCGTGCGCCTCGGCGCCCTCGCCAGCGGTCGCGCCGAGCCCGCCGCGCTGGCCGCCCTGGAGCGCTACGCCGAGGCGATCGGCCTGGCCTTCCAGGTGCAGGACGACATCCTCGACGTGGAAAGCGACACCGCCACCCTCGGCAAGACCCAGGGCAAGGACCAGGCGCACAACAAGCCGACCTATCCCGCCCTGCTCGGCCTGGAGGCAGCCAAAGGCTATGCCCTGGAGCTGCGCGACCAGGCCCTGGGCGCCCTCGACGGTTTTCCGCCGAGCGCCGACCCGCTGCGCCAACTGGCCCGCTACATCGTCGAGCGACGCAACTGACCGACGGGTCGTCGGAAGTCCCCGGCAAAGGTAGGGGCTCCCTTGCTTGGGCGCGGCCGGTGCATCAGGTAAACTGCTGGCCTCTCCGGATTGCATAACGACAGCCTGATGCCCAAGACGCTCCATGAGATTCCCCGCGAGCGCCCCGCCACGCCCCTGCTCGACCGCGCCTCCTCGCCGGCCGAACTGCGCCGGCTGGGCGAGGCGGACCTGGAAACCCTGGCCGACGAGCTGCGCCAGTACCTGCTGTATACCGTCGGCCAGACCGGCGGTCATTTCGGCGCCGGCCTCGGCGTGGTCGAGCTGACCATCGCCCTGCACTACGTCTTCGACACTCCGGACGACCGCCTGGTCTGGGACGTCGGCCACCAGGCCTATCCGCACAAGATCCTCACCGAACGCCGCGAGCTGATGGGCACCTTGCGCCAGAAGAACGGCCTGGCCGCCTTCCCGCGCCGCGCAGAGAGCGAGTACGACACCTTCGGCGTCGGCCACTCCAGCACCTCCATCAGCGCCGCCCTGGGCATGGCCATCGCCGCCCGCCTGCAAGGCAGGGAGCGCAAGTCGGTGGCCGTGATCGGCGACGGTGCGCTGACCGCCGGCATGGCCTTCGAGGCACTCAACCACGCCTCGGAAGTCGACGCCGACATGCTGGTGATCCTCAACGACAACGACATGTCGATCTCGCACAACGTCGGCGGACTCTCCAACTACCTCGCGAAGATCCTCTCCAGCCGCACCTACAGCAGCATGCGCGAAGGCAGCAAGAAGGTACTCTCGCGCCTGCCCGGGGCCTGGGAGATCGCCCGGCGCACCGAGGAGTACGCCAAGGGCATGCTGGTCCCCGGCACCCTGTTCGAAGAGCTCGGCTGGAACTACATCGGCCCGATCGACGGCCACGACCTGCCGACCCTGGTGGCTACCCTGCGCAACATGCGCGACATGAAGGGTCCGCAGTTCCTCCATGTGGTGACCAAGAAAGGCAAGGGCTTCGCCCCGGCCGAACTGGATCCGATCGGCTACCACGCGATCACCAAGCTGGAAGCTCCCGGCAGCGCGCCGAAGAAGACCGGCGGCCCCAAGTATTCCAGCGTCTTCGGCCAGTGGTTGTGCGACATGGCCGCCCAGGACGCGCGCCTGCTCGGCATCACCCCGGCGATGAAGGAAGGTTCCGACCTGGTGGCCTTCAGCGAACGCTACCCGGAACGCTACTTCGACGTCGCCATCGCCGAACAGCATGCCGTGACCCTGGCCGCCGGCATGGCCTGCGAGGGCATGAAGCCGGTGGTGGCGATCTACTCGACCTTCCTCCAGCGCGCCTACGACCAGTTGATCCATGACGTCGCCGTGCAGCACCTCGACGTGCTGTTCGCCATCGACCGCGCCGGCCTGGTCGGCGAGGACGGCCCGACCCACGCCGGCAGCTTCGACATCTCCTACCTGCGCTGCATTCCCGGCATGCTGGTGATGACCCCCAGCGACGAGGACGAGCTGCGCAAGCTGCTCACCACCGGCTACCTGTTCGATGGCCCGGCCGCGGTGCGCTATCCGCGCGGCAGCGGCCCCAACCACCCGATCGATCCGGACCTGCAACCGGTGGAGATCGGCAAGGGCGTGGTCCGTCGGCGCGGCGGCAGGGTCGCACTGCTGGTCTTCGGCGTGCAGTTGGCGGAGGCGATGAAGGTCGCCGAAAGCCTCGACGCCACGGTCGTCGACATGCGTTTCGTCAAACCCCTCGACGAAGCCCTGGTAGGCGAACTGGCGGGCAGCCACGAACTGCTGGTGACCATCGAGGAAAACGCCGTGATGGGCGGCGCCGGCTCGGCGGTCGGCGAGTTCCTCGCCAGCGAGGGCCTCGAAGTCCCGCTGCTGCAACTGGGCCTGCCCGACTACTACGTCGAACACGCCAAGCCCAGCGAGATGCTCGCCGAATGCGGCCTGGATGCCGCGGGCATCGAAAAGGCGGTACGCCAGCGTCTCGACCGGCAATAGCACCAAACCCAGCGACAACGGCGGATAACCGCGTTGCGGTTATTCGCCCT
>NZ_KV811303.1:0-330 GCF_001813025.1 Pseudomonas sp. HMSC066A08 | reverse complement strand
CGGCCCAAGGCCTGCGACTTCGTGTAGATGCTGGCAACGCTTTGCAGGTCGGCCGCGATGCTGCCGAACATGGAATTGGGCAGGCTCAGGCCCTGCGTAACCATGTTTTGATACTGCTGAATCTGCGTCTGTAGCTGTTGCGCAGTGTTCAGGGTGGTATTCACCGCTTCTGCGTACTCGAACATCTGCTGATAGAACGTCGAGCAGTTGGAGCAGTAGATAGCGTAAGCCGGTGTCGGAGCTGCAAAGAACCCGGCACCAAGGGCAACGCTGGCCGTCACGGCCGCCGAAAGAACGCCATTACGCAGCTTTGCGCGAAAGATACTGTTC
>NZ_KV811302.1:0-423 GCF_001813025.1 Pseudomonas sp. HMSC066A08 | reverse complement strand
CTCATCGTCCTCCGGTTCCTGGCCGCCCTTACGCTTTCGCTCCCGTGATTTTATCTTGGCCTGGGCCGCCAAGCTACTGTGTTGCAGGCGATAGGACTCGTTACCGGTTTCGACGATGTGGCAGTGGTGGGTCAGCCGATCCAGCAGGGCGGTGGTCATCTTGGCGTCGCCGAACACGCTCGACCATTCGGCGAAGCTCAGGTTGGTGGTGATCACCACGCTGGTGTGTTCGTACAGCTTGGACAGCAGGTGAAACAGCAACGCACCGCCAGCCTGGCTGAACGGCAGATAACCCAGTTCGTCGAGGATGACCAGATCCATGCGCAGCAGTGCCTGGGCGATCCGCCCGGCTTTGCCGTCGTGTTTTTCGCGCTCCAGCAGATTGACCAGATCGACCGTGGAGTAGAAGCGCACGCGCTTGCC
>NZ_KV811301.1:0-405 GCF_001813025.1 Pseudomonas sp. HMSC066A08 | reverse complement strand
GTCATCGAGCTTTTTCTTGAAGTCCAGCAACAACCGGTCGGCCGGGTTGCTGTCGTCTACGCCGTCATCGTCGTAGACCAGTTCGCCCAGCTTGGAATCCCGCCGCGTCGGCGGCAGGTATTGCAGGACTAGCGCGTACTCGCTTTCAAACAGCGTATTTTCCTTGACGAAGGCCGCCCGACGCTCTGCGTCAATCAAGGCGGTAATCGGTTCAGGAAAGTGCGACTGCTCAGGGGCTGGATAGCCCGGCGAGGCCAAGCGCGAGGCGTCAGTCCATACAGCCCAGCCCGAACCGAACCGGGCCAGGTATTGGTTGACCAACGCGGTCAGGTAGTTGCGTTCTGACGTAGTGGCGGATGCTGCGTCGTCACCACGGAAGAAGAAACCAGCCATCAGCGAGCCGTC
>NZ_KV811300.1:27608-74728 GCF_001813025.1 Pseudomonas sp. HMSC066A08 | reverse complement strand
CGTATCATTCGGCTTAGCCATGGGTCAGCTCCTTTATAAGCTGGTTTGTGGTTAGCGGGTCGTAGGTGTTCCCGCACCTGCGGCCCGCGTCTTTTTTGCCCTCAAAAAAAAGAGGGCAGTGCCGTTCGGTCCCTACGGAATGGATTTGCCGGCCCCTCCATCATCCTCCTACTGGGTTTTTATCCAATTCCCAGGCTTCTGAGAGAGCCTGCGGAAATGTCCGGGGGAATTGTCCGGCGTTTCCAGGGCCTGTAGGGCGAATAACGCCACGGGCGTTATCCGCCGATGTCGCGGATAAGCGGCGGATAACCGCGGGCGGTTATTCGCCCTACGGAGCTGGAGCGGCAGCCGGCGTTTCCGGGGGCCTGTAGGGCGAATACCGCCACAGGCGGTATCCGCCAATACCCCGGATAAGCGGCGGATAAACGCAAGTGCCTATTCGTCCCGCGACAACCACGCCATCACCGCCCGGTTCACCCACGGCGGAGACAACTGCCCGGCCCAATAAAGCGCCGTGAACAACCCGCCCACCGGCCGGTGTACCCGCCGGCTGTGCGCCTGCCGCCAGGCCGCCTCGGCGATATCCTCGGCGTCCAGTCTCAGCCCCAGGCGACGCAACACCGGCGGCCGGTAGGCTTGCCCGGCGACCATCGGCGTGCGGACGAACGGCGGCATCAGGTCGGCCACACGAATACCGTGGCGGCGCCATTCCAGCTCCAGCGCCTCGGTAAGCCCGCGCACGGCGAACTTCGAGGCCGAGTAGACGGCCATCTCCGGTACGCCATACAGCCCCGATGCCGAACCCATGTTGAGCACCTGCGCCTGCGGCGTCGCGCGCAGGAACGGAAAGGCCGCGTGACAGCAGTTGAGGACGCCTTGCAGGTTGATCGCCAGCAACCGCGCATGGTCCTCCAGCGCGACCTCTTCGAAGCAGCCGAAACGCAGGACGCCGGCGCAGTTGAACAGCAGGCGCAGGCGGCCATCGGCACAGAACTGCGCAAGCGCCTCGCCGACCGCGTCGGGCTCGCTGACGTCCAGGGCACGCTGCCAGGCACCCGGCAATTCAGCGGCCAAGCCGCGCAGCGCCTCGGCATCGATGTCCAGCAAACCGACCCGCCAGCCCCGGCGGTGGAACAGCCGCGCGCTGGCGGCGCCGATCCCGGAAGCGGCGCCACTGATCAGGATGTTCTGCACCGGTCGCCCTCCGCGCAGCATTCGACGACGAACGCGGCCGCCTCGTCCAACGCCCGGTCGGCGCTGGCCAACACGCCGGCGTGGGCCTGGAACACGTGCCAGCAACCGGCGTAGCGCTGCAATCGCACCGCGACGCCCTGCTCGCCGGCCCGTTGCGCCAGGCGCAGGCTGTCGTCGCGCAGCAATTCGTCCTCGCCGACCTGAACCAGCAGCGGCGGCAGCCCCGCCAGGTCGGCATGCAGTGGCGACAAGGCGGCCGAGCCTGGCTCCGCGTCGGCCGGCAGCAACAGGCGCACCGCGCTTTCCAGCCAGGCCCGCGACAGCAACGGGTCGCCGCCCGCCGGTGTGTGCAGGCGCTGGCAGCCAAGGTCGGTCCAGGGCGAGAACAGCAGCAGCCCGGCCGGCAACGGCAAGCCGCGCGCCTTCAGTTCCAGGGCCAGGGACAGCGCCAGGTGGCCGCCCGCCGAGTCGCCGGCGAGCAGCAGTCGGCGCGGCGAATGGCCGGCCTCCAGCAATGCCAGGTAGACCGCCAGGGCGTCGTCGCGGGCGGCGGGGAACTGATGTTCCGGGGCGCGCCGGTAGTCCACCGCGCAAACCTCGGCGGCGCAGCGCCGGGCCAGGTGCGTGGTGATCGCCCGGTGGGTCGCCGGCGAGCCGATCAGGTAGGCGCCGCCATGCAGGTAGAGCACCCGGCGCCCCGCCTCCGCCCCGCGCGGCCGCAACCACTCGCAGGGCACGCCGGCGAGGCTGCGGCGCTCGCGGACGACGCCGCCGGCGCCCAGCGTCGCCAGGCTCAGCCCGCGCAAAACACCGCGTTGTAGTGCCACCGGCATGGGCGGACGGACCAGCCCGCGGAACAACAGGCGTAGGCAGCCGCGCAGGAGACCGGCGCGCAGGCGTTGCGGCGGCGACATCAGGGGCGCTTCAGCGGGCCAGGTCATAGTCGGCGAGCTCCGGCCGGCGCGTACGCCAGCGATAGACGAAGGTGTAGCCCGGCCAGTTATTGGTGTTCTTGCCGGCGGCAGTCTTGTACCAGCTGTCGCAGCCACGCTCCCAGACGGTGTGGCGCAACCCCTGTTGCACCTCCAGGTTGAAGCGCCGCTGGACCTCGGGCTTCACGTCGAGGTAGCGCAAGCCCTGCGCCTGGAGCTGGCGCAGGCAGCCGAGCACGTAGGGGAACTGGCTTTCCAGCATGTAGACGATGGAGTTGTGACCGAGGTTGGTGTTCGGCCCGTAGAGGATGAACAGGTTGGGGAAGCCGCTGACGCTGATGCCCTTGTAGGCTTCCGCGCCATCCGCCCAGGCCTGCCGCAGGTCGCGTCCGTCGAGGCCGAGGATGCGCATCGGGGCGAGGAACTCGGTGGCGGCGAAGCCGGTACCGAAGATGATCGCGTCGACCTCGTGCCGGCGGCCGTCACGGCCAACCACAGCGTCTTCGGTGACTTCGCGGATGCCCGTGTCGACCAGTTCGACATTGCTCCTGGCCAATGCCGGGTAATAGTCGTTGCTGATCAGGATGCGCTTGCATCCCAGAGGGTAGTCGGGAACCAGCCGCGTGCGCAGTTGCGGGTCGGCGATCTGCCGGTGCAGGTGGCGGTGGAAGCTCAGCCGCATCACCTTCATCAGCGCCGGGAAGGTCGCGAAGGCGAGCATCCGCGATTCATGGTGCAGGTACTTGAGCCCCCGATCCAGACGTTGCAGCCAGGGCCAACGCGCCTTCAGGCGGCGTTCCCAGTCGGCGTAGGTGCGGTCCGGCTTGGCGATCACGTAAGGCGCGCTGCGCTGGAACAACGACAGGCGTTGCACCTGCGGGGCGATCCGCGGGACGAACTGGATGGCGCTGGCTCCGGTGCCGATCACCGCGACCCGCTTGCCGGCCAGCTCGACCTCGGCGTCCCAGTTCGCCGAGTGGAACGCCGGACCCTGGAAGCGCTCCAGGCCGGGCAGGCGCGGCAGCAGCGGCCGGCTCAACTGGCCGGTGGCGCAGACCAGGGCCCGTGTGCGCAACGTCTGGCCATCGGCGCAGCGTACTTGCCATTCGCCGCTGTCGGCGTCGAAGCGGGCCTCCTCCACCTCGCAGTGGAAACGGATCTTCTCGCGCAGACGGTACTTGTCCGCGCAATGCCGCAGGTAGTCGAGGATTTCCGCCTGCGGGGCGAACTTGCGCGACCAGTCGGCCTTCGGCTCGAAGGAAAACGAATAGAGATGCGAGGGGACGTCGCAGGCGGCGCCCGGGTAGCGGTTTTCCCGCCAGCAACCGCCGACGTCGGCGGCCTTTTCCAGGACCAGATAATCGTCGATGCCTGCCTGTCGCAGGCGGATCGCCAGGCCGAGACCGGCGAAGCCGGCGCCGACCACCAGCACCCGCAAGGGGGCTTCAGGGCGGGACTCGTTGTGCATTGTTGTGCTCCCGTTTGTTGCTTGCCACGCCGTCCGGCGCGAGACCGCCCAGCGGCGGATGGCAGCATCCTAGTTCGCCGGGGCGACTGGCGTTATGGCCGGGCCGGACATAAAGTTGTGATTTTCGGTCAACTCCGGACACCGCCATGCCCACTCCGCCCTGGTCCCCCCGCCGCAGTGCCATCAGCGCGCACCTGCTGATCCAGTTCGGCATCGACCGCGGCCTCGGCCTGGAGCAGTGCCTGGCGGGTAGCGGCCTGGATATCCGCCTGCTCGGCGATCCCTCCGGGGAAATCGACGCGGCCCAGGAACTGAGCGTCGTGCGCAACCTGGTCCGGCACCTGGGCGACGCTTGCGCGCCGGGCCTGGCGGCCGGCCTGCGCTATCACCTCAACGCCTACGGCATCTGGGGCTTCGCCCTGCTCAGCAGCCCGACCTTCCTCAGCGCCGCGCAACTGGGCCTGCGCTACCTCGACCTGACCTTCGCCTTCCACGGCATCCGCCTGGAGGTGCACGACGACGAAGCGCACCTGGTGCTCGACGACGCCGGCATTCCCGAGGACCTGCGGATTTTCCTCCTCGAACGCGACGCCGGTGGCGTGTTGCGCATCCAGCGCGACCTCACCGGGCAGCGCCTGCCGATCCTCCGCGCCGGCTTCCGCCGCCCACCGCCCGCCGATCCCGCGCCCTACGTGCGCGAGCTGGGCCTGTGCCCGGCGTTCGACCAGGCGGACAACCGGGTGGTCTTCGAACGGCGCTTCCTCGACCTCCCGCTGCCCGGCGCCAATCCAGAGGTGGCGCGCGCCTGCGAGGAGCAGTGCCGCGCCCTGCTCGCCCGCCGCCAGGTGCGCGGCGGCCTGGCCGGACGCATCCGCGACCGCCTGCTGAGGACGCCCGGCCGCTTGCCGGACATGCAGACCCTGGCCATGGAACTGCACCTCACCGTGCGCACCCTGCGCCGCCGCCTGGACGACGAGGGCAGCAGCTACCGCCTGTTGCTCGACGAGGTGCGCCAGGCCCTCGCCGAAGAGCTGCTGGCCACCGGCGCGATCCGCCTGGAGGAGATCGCCGAGCGCCTCGGCTACGGCGAGGTGTCCAACTTCATCCACGCCTTCAGGCGCTGGAAAGGCATGACGCCGCGCCAGTATCGCCAGCGGCGACGACTCGACGCGATGCCCTGAGCCGCTCCGGGCTTATTCCAAGAAGGCAGGACGCCAGCGCTCGATGTTCGTTTCGTCGCCGCCTGCCAGCGGCTAGATTGGCCGTTCACGCGCCGCATCCGGCGGCGCGGCAGCGGAGGCATCTCCGCTGGCAACGGGAGAACGACACATGGGTTGCCAGCAACACGCATGGCCGGCGCACGCGCCGGAGCAGGTCGAGGCCGAGGTCAACTATATCCGCGACAACGGCCAACGGCCGGTCGCCTACACCTATCCGGCCCCCGCCGGGACGCCGCAGCGCAGCGCGCTGTTGCAGCCGACCCGGGTGGCGATCCGCAATGCGCGTCTGCTGGCGCAACCGGCCAGCCTGGAGCGCGAGGGTTTCCAACTGGTGCGCGAGGCGAGCGCGGTGGGCGATTTCGAGGACGAAGCCCAGGTTCGTGAACGCTACTACCCGGAAAGCATCGCCCTGCTCCGCCGCCTGACCGGCGCCGCCGAGGCGGTGATCTTCGACCACACGGTGCGCGTCGACCAGGCCGGGCGCGAAGAACGCGGCCTGCGCGAACCGGTGCGCTACGTGCACAACGACCAGACCCTGCGCTCGGCGCCGCGCCGGGTCCGCGACCACCTGCCGGCGGAACGCGCCGAACGGCGCCTGGCCGGCCGCTTCCAGATCGTCAACCTGTGGCGCCCGTTCGGCCGCCCGGTGCAGCGCGCGCCGCTGGCGTTGCTGGACGCCCGCAGCCTGGCGTTCGACGATCTGGTGGCCAGCGACCTGGTGTACCGCGACAAGGTGGGCGAAACCTACTCGGTCAAGCCCAACCCGGAGCACCGCTGGTACTACTACCCGCACCTGCTGCCGGAGGAAGCGCTGCTGCTGAAGATCTACGATTCGCGGGAGGACGCGCAGGCCCGCCTCGGCGCGCACACCGCCTTCGACGACCCCTGCACCCCGGCCGATGCGCCGCCGCGGCAGAGCATCGAACTGCGTTGCCTGCTGTTCTTCGACGAATGAGTCAGGCGGCGCGCAGGCTGATCCAGTAGTCGCTGTAGCGCAGCACGCGGATCGGCAGGCTGCGCCCGAGCATGTCCAGGGACGTGTGCATGTCGTCCAGCGGGAACAGTCCGCTGACGCGGTTGCCGGCGATCTCCGCGTCGAGCTGGAGGATGCCTGGCAGATAGGGCCGGAAGGCCTCCGCGACCCAGGCCAGGGAACGATCGTGGACCTCCAGCCAGCCGCTGGCCCAGGCGTCCTCTCCGGCCTGCATCGGGCCCTGTTCGAGCAGGCCGCCGGCATCGAACAGCAGGCTGCGCCGTGCCGCCACCGCCAGCTGGCGTCCCTCTCCGGTGGTCAGCCGCGCGCTGCCGCGCAGGGTCACCAGGCGGATCGCCCCGCGTTCCTCGGCAAGCAGCAGGCTGCCGCTCGCGCAGTCCACCCGTCCGGCGGCGCAGTCGAGGGCGAAGGCGCCGCGCGGGTCCTCCTTCACTTCCAGGCGCAACGCGCCGCGCCGCAGCTCCAGGCGTCGCTGGGCGTCGTCGAGCAACGGTCGCGCCTTGCTCCGCGCGTTCAGGCGCAGGCGGCTGCCGTCGGCCAGCAACCAGTCGCGGCGCTCGCCGGTGCCGGTCGCCAGTTCGCCGGGCAGGCCCATGCCGGACTGGACCCAGCGCTCCAGGCCGGCGCCGCCGGCGAGCAGGACGAACAGCCCGAGGGCGCCGCCGACGAAGCGCCGGCGGCTCGACGGCTGCTCCAGGGCGCGCAGCACGGTAGCGCTCGGCTGGCCGCGCCAGGGCGAGTCCTGTAGCGGCGCGAGGCTGCCAAGCAGTTGCCGGAACACCTCGGCATGCTCGCTCGACAGCGCCTTCCAGCGCTCCAGGGCGTCGCCCTCGGCGGCGCTGAAGTCGCCGGATTGCAGGCGCACCATCCATTCGATGGCCTCCTCGACGATGCGTTGCCGTTCCGGCTTCTCGCTCATTCCTGGAATCCCCGGTAGCAGCAGTGCAAGGCATCCTTCATCAACTGGTGGATGCGCCCCAGGGACAGTCCGAGGCGTTCGCCGATCTGCACGTAGGTCAGGCCTTCCAGCTGGCTCATCAGGAACACCGCCCTGGCCTGCCCGGACAGGCCGTCGAGCAGGCGGTCGATGGCTTGCAGGCTCTCGATCAGCATCCACTGCTCGTGGGGCGACGGCTGTACCGCCTCCGGCGCCTCGGCGAGGATCTGCAGGTAGGCGCGCTCCAGGTCCTTGCGCCGCCAGCTCTCGTACATCAGACGTTGCGCGATGGTCGCGAGGAACGCCCGCGGCGAGCGGATCGACGCCGGATCGGGGAGCATCCAGACCTGCAGGAAGGCCTCGGCGGCGAGGTCTTCGGCGCTGTGGCTACAGCCGGTCTGGTAGGACAGCTTCTTGCACAGCCAGTCGTAGTTCTGCTGGAACAACTGGGCGATCAGGGTGTTCTTGATGGAGCCTTGGCTATCCATGGTAAGCGTTCGCTGCTGGCAGGCCACGCCACGGATAGCGGTAGTGAGCCTGGAGGTTGAGGAACGGCGCCCGGGGCTGTACCCGTGGCGCGCGGTAGGGAATCAATCGAGGCGCTCCCGGCAGTCCGCCGTGCCCGCCGCCGGCCGCTGCGCGGACAGCCAGCCGCAGGCGGCGGCGCCGAGGATCAGCACGGCGCCCCACCAGGGGAGCGCGCGCACCGCCACCTGGTCCACCAGGATCGCGCCGATGAAGGCGCCCAGGGCCACGCCCAGCTGGATCGCGCTGGTGTTGAGGCTGATCTGGATCGCCGCGGTGTCCGGGCTGAGTTCCACCAGGTATTTCTGGATCGCCGGCCCCGGCGCCATGTTGAACACGCACCAGAACACCACCGCGCCCAGCAGCAGCGGCAGGCCGCCGGTGGCGAACGGCAGCAGGACCAGCGCCAGTGCGTGCAGGAGCAGGAAGGCGACGAAGGTGGCCGGCCCCGGCCAGCGGTCGGCGGCGCGTCCGCCGAGCAGCGCGCCGAGGATGCCGCCGCCCCCGTAGACCAGCAGGACCAGGCTGATGGTCGGTTTGTCGAGGGCCATGCTGCCGACCAGGAACGGCACGATGTAGGTGTAGACGGTGAACTGGCCGGTCATCTGCAACAGCGATGCCAGGTGGGCGAACGGCACCCGGCCGCGGGCCAGCGCCCGCAGTTGCTCCGCCGGGGCTATGCCGGGCGCGCCGGGTATGGCCGGCAGCAGGCGCAGGAGCAGCGGCAGGCCGAGCAGCGCGACCCCGGCGAGCAGCAGGAACAGGCTGCGCCAGCCCCAGAACTCGCCGATCAGTGTGCCCAGCGGTACGCCCAGTACCAGCGAGGCGACGATGCCGGCGAACACCAGGCCGATCGCCCGGCCGCGCCGTTCCGGTGCGACGATGGCCACCGCCAGGGTGATCGCCACCACCACGATGACCGAGGCGCTGGCCGCCACCAGCAGCCGGCTCGCCAGCAACAGGGCGAAGCTCGGCGCGGCGGCGCTGGCTAGGTTGGCGCCGACGAACACCAGCAGCACGCCGGCCAGCAGGCGGCGGCGCTCGATACCGGCGCTGAGGTAGACCAGCAGCGGGCCGAGCAGCGCATAGACCAGCGCGTACAGGCTCATCAGCAACCCGGCCCGGCCCTGGCTGACGGCGAAACTGGCAGCCAGTTCGTCGAGCACCCCGGCCACCACCAGTTCCACCGTGCCGACCACGAAGGCCAGTCCGGCCAGTAGCCAGACGCCGACCTCCGCCCTGCTCCGTTCAGTCTCGCCCATGGCTGCGTGCCTCCCCGTCGATGGCGTAGCGATAGCGCCCGAGCATGACCAGCAGCCCTGCCGCCACGCCGAACGCGCCGAGCAGGACCAGCGTCGAGCCCGCGTAGGAGCCCGCGCGGTCGTAGAAGTAACCCAGCAGCCAGGCCCCCAGGCTGATGGCGATGGCGAAGGTGAAGGGCTGGATCGAGCCATAGATCACGCTGAAATGGCGCAGGCCGAAGTAGCGGCTGACGAAGTACTGGGTGGTGCCGGTCTCGCCGCCGGCGCCCAGGCCGATCAGGAACACCGCGCCCCAGAGCAGCGCCGGCGGTCCGCCGAGGAGCAGGAGAAGCAGCCCGAGCGCCGCCAGCAGGGCGAACGGCAAGGCGATGCGCGGGGTGTCGTAGCGGTCCAGCAGATAGCCCAGCGCCGGTTGCGAAACGATCATGCCGACCCACAGCGCCGCCAGCACGTCGGTGGCGACCTCCCGCGCCAGGCCGCGCTCCTGTAACAGCGGCACGCCATGCACCATCACGCCGGTGACGGCGAACACGCCGAGGATCAGGTTGCCGACGATCAGCCAGAAGTCCGCCGAGCGCCAGGCCTGGCCTGGCGTCGCTCCGGGCAGCGCGTCGGCTGGCGGGCGCCGCGCCTGCGGCAGGTCGCCGGGCCGCTCGCGGAACAACGCGTAGAGCAGCGGCAGCGCCAGGAGGCCTTCGAGCAGGCCATAGACGAGGAAGGTGGCGCGCCAGCCGAAGGCGTCGATGCAGGCGCTGCCCAGGTACAGCGCCAGCGGCCCGCCGACGCCGAAACCGAGTCCGAGGATGCCGTAGGCCGCGCCGCGACGACGCTCGAACCAGCCGCCGAGGATCCGCGCATAGGGAATGTTGCCCGGCGTCAGCAGGCCGAGCAGCGCGAACAGCAGGTATAGCTGCCAGCCGCTGCGCGCCAGCGCCAGGCTGGCCAGGCACAGGGCCAGCGCGGCGGTCAGCGGCAGGACCAGGGCGCGCGCGCCCCAGCGATCCACCAGCCAGCCCTTCAGCGGGCTGCTCAGGGCTACCGCCAGGCCCAGCAGGGTCACCGGCAGCGCCGACTGGCCGCGGTCCCAGTCCAGGTCGGCGGCGATCGGCTCGATGAACAGCGAGAAGCTGCTGATCACCAGCCCGGTGGGGCCGAAGATCACCCCCACTACCGAGGCCAGCAGCACCCCGCAACTGGCCACGCCGAACTCGCCGACGCCAGGCGCCGGCGCGACGTCCTCCATGGCCTCGCGGACGACGCCGCTCATGCGTCGCGCCTCAGGCGCTCGATCAGTTGGCGGCGCAAGCGGATGTCCTCGGCGTTCTCGGTGGTGGCCTCGAGCTGGACGATCTCGATGCCGGCGCGATGAAAGGCCAGGATCTGTTCCGCCACCTCGCCGACGCTGCCCACCAGCACCCCGGCGAAGCTGCGCTGCACGGTATTCGCCACCCATTCGCGCAAGGCCTCCGGCTCCAGCCGGGCGAGCCGGTCGCGTTCGCCGTCGCGGGCGACCTGCGGCGATGCCGCCAGTTCGTCGAGGGGCCGTGCCAGAAGCAGTTCGAAGGCGGCCTGGCGGTAGTGTTCGGCGATGTCCAGGGCCGCCGCCGGGCTGTCGCCGAGGATCACCTGGAAGTGCTTCCAGAACTTCAGCCGTCGTCCCTGCTCCGCCGCCTCCTCGTTCAGCCTGCGCTTGAGCTCCGCGGTCTGCGTGGGGCTGGCGAAGTGGCCGGCGTAGACGTCGGCGAAGCGCACCGCCAGGCGTTGTGCCTGCGCCGAGGAGCCGCCGACGGATAGCGGCGGGCGCGGCCGCTGGATCGGCAGGAAGCCGCTGCCGGCGTCCTCCAGCCGGTAGAACTCGCCGTGGTAGTCGAAGGGTTCGCGGCTTTCCAGGGCGCGGGTGAAGACCTCCAGGTACTCCACGGCGCGCCGGTAGCGTTCGTCCTTGTCGGCGAAGTCGCCGTCGCGGCGCACGTCGGCGTCGCTGGAGCCGATCACCAGGTGTACGCCGGCTCGCCCGTTGGACAGGCCGTCGAGGGTGGCCAGGGCACGCGCGGCAACGGTCGGCTGGGCGCTCCCCGGTCGGTGCGCGACGGTGGCGCGCAGGCGCGGCGCCGCGGCCAGCGCCCAGCCGGCGACCAGCCAGGGGTCGGGCCAGGCGGCGGAAACGGTGAACAGCGCGCCGTCGAGGCCGTCCGCCTCTTCCAGGCGGGCCTTCTGCTGGATATCGAAGGCGCTCACCGCGCGACTGCGGGTGTCCGGCAGGAAACGCGCGGCCTGGCGGGCGAAGGCACTGTCGCCGATGACCGCGGAGGCGCGCACGCCGCCGCGCAGTTCGATGCTCATGGTTCGTCCTCCTTAGAAGGTGTAGGCCGCGCCGAGGTAGTAGAAGGCGCCGTTGAAGCTGATCTGCGAGGCATAGGTGTCGTACTGGTTGAAGCCGAGGTAGGCGCTCTCGGCCGGGAGCTTGTCGGGCTTCACGTCGAACAGATTGTTGGCCCCGGCGCTGAGGGTCAGGTTGCGGCTCGCCGCATAGCGCAGGGCAACGTCGGTGATGTACTTGGGCGAGTTCTCGAAGCGGTTGAAGACCGTGGTCGAATAGGCATGCTCGCCGGTGTAGTAGTCCAGTTCGGAAACCGTCTTGCTGTAGCGCGTTTCGCGCAGGGTCAGCCCCCAGCGCCGGTAGCTCCAGTCGGCCTGCAGGCTGACCTGGCTGCGCGGCGTGGAACTGGTGATCCAGGCCTGCTGCTGGTCGTTGAGCAGCGGCTGGCCGTTGCGCCCGCGATGGTTCCTGACCAGCTTCGAGCGATTGAAGTTGGCGCCCAGGCGCCAGTCGATCCGGCCCCACTCGCCGAGCCGGGTCAGGTAGCTGGCGGTGAGGTCGAGGCCGTGGGTACGGGTGTCGGCGCCGTTGGTCATGTAGTGGGTGCTGACCTGGGTCAGTCCGGCCGGGATGCTGATCCCGCCGGCGCGCAGCGCATCGATCGCCGGCTGTCCGGAATAGGTGGCACCGTCGACGATGCGGTCGCGGATCTCGATGCGATAGGCGTCGATGGCCAGGTTCAGGTCCGGCAAGGGATCGAGCACCAGGCCGAGGTTGTAGCTGATCGACTTTTCCGGCTCCAGGTCTTCGGCGCCGAGCAGCCTGGCCGCCGGCGAGTTGACCGCCAGCAGGCCGCTGGCGATGGTCGGCGAGACGCCCAGGCTGGTGTAGTTCTCCTGGGCCAGCGACGGCGCGCGGAAGCCGCTGCTGATACTGGCTCGCGCCGATACCTCGGGGCTGAAGCGGTAGCGGCTGGCGAGCTTGCCGTTGGTGGTGCTGCCGAAGTCGCTGTAGTGCTCGTAGCGCGCCGCCGTCTCCAGTTGCCAGCGCTCGTCGAGGGCGGTGGACAGGTCGAGATAGGCGCCGAGCACGTCGCGGCTCCACT
Organism: Pseudomonas sp. HMSC066A08; assembly: GCF_001813025.1. Taxonomy (NCBI): domain Bacteria; kingdom Pseudomonadati; phylum Pseudomonadota; class Gammaproteobacteria; order Pseudomonadales; family Pseudomonadaceae; genus Pseudomonas; species Pseudomonas sp. HMSC066A08. The sequence goes on along the minus strand of NZ_KV811300.1, from coordinate 62,771 downwards.
GTCCGGCGGTGGCCGGCGCCTGCCCGGGGAGTGCCTTGGAACCGCCGTTGTAGTAGGACCAGGGGTCGCCGGCCTCGACCTCGTAGAGCTCGCGGCGCTGCTCCAGGCCCCAGGAGAAATTCAGCGGCGCCGGCAGCCAGGCGAGGTCGAAGTCGCGGCGCAGGTCGAGATTGTTGGTCCACTGGGTGGCCTTGTAGCGCGCCAGGTCGAAGGAGCGCGGCGAATCGCCGGTCTCGCCGTAGAGGGCGAGGTTGATCGAGTGGTCCATGCCGATCTCCGGGCGGTCGGCGCCGTAGGTCGAGCTGAGGTCCCAGTCCCAGGCGCCGAACAGCTCGCCGCCACGGGCGCCGAGGGTCAGCGAATAGTCGTCCTCGTCGCTGGTGATGCGCGGGGTGAAGCCGTTCGGATAGAGACGCGGCGCCAGGGACGGCAACTGGTAGATCTGCGCCGAGGACACCGAGCGATGGGTATAGGTGGCGAAGCTGTACAGCTCGACGTTGTCGTCCAGCGCCACGCCGGCGTTGTAGGCCAGCGCCTGGCGATGCAGCGAAGGGTCGCCGATGGACGGGTTGCCGTAGTGCCCGGTACGCTGGTCGATGCCGGCGCGGATGGTCCGCGCCTGTTCGCGGAACTGCGCGCTGAGGTTGAGGAAACCGCTCTCGCCGAAACGCAGGCCGCGATTCAGCCCACCGTTCTGGGTCAGGCCGTCGCCATCGCCGTAGCGACCGTTGTCGTAGGCGAGCCGGCCACCGTGGTCGGCCGACTTGAGGATGACGTTGATCACCCCGGCGATGGCGTCCGAGCCGTACTGCGCCGAGGCGCCGTCGCGCAGCACCTCGATGCGCTCGATGGCGGCGAGCGGGATGGTATCCAGGTCGACCCCGGTGGAGCCGCTCTGCAGCCCGCCGCTGACATTGATGTTGGCGGTCTCGTGACGGCGCTTGCCGTTCACCAGCACCAGCACGTGGTTGGGACTCAGGCCACGCAGCGATTGGGCGTTGGTCAGCGCCGAAGCGTTGTAGGCCTGGGCCTGGCGCGACAGCGAGGGCAGCAGGCGCACCAGGGCGTCGCGCAGGTCGCCGCTGCCACTGTCGCGCAATTGCTCGGCGCTGACCACGTCGATCGGTGCCAGGCTCTCGCCGGCCTTGACATCCGCCTTGCGGGTGCCGGTGACCACCACCGTGGCGAGGGTCCCGGCGGGCTTCGCCGCCGGCAGCGCGGCATCCGGCGCCGTGGCGCGTTGCAGGCTGAGCACGCCGGCGGCGCTGCGGCTGTATTCCAGGCCGCTGCCCTGCAAGGCCCGCTGCAGCGCCTGCTCGACGCTGTAGGAGCCCCGGATCGCCGGTGCCGGCAGGCCCTCCACCAGGTGCTGGTCGAAGGCGATCGGGGTGCGACTCTGGCGGACTATGCTCAGCAGTACCTGGGCCAGTTCGCCGGCCGGGATGTCGAAGCGCTGGATCTCGGCGCGGCTGGCGGCGCGGACCTCCTCTGCCGCCGACTCGCCGGGCTGGCCGAGGCAGGCCAGGCCGACCGCGCAGAGCACGGGGACGAGTCGAAGACGCGGCGAACGCGGGTTGGGCATGGTCGGTTCTTCCTTGAGCGGTTGCGGATGCCACCGAGTGCAATTGCCCGTAGCGATTTTCAGCCGCGCGGCAGACCGATTGCGCATAAGGTTATGCCTCGCCCTCCCGCGCCCGGCAGCGCCAGACGCTGACCGGGATTTCGTTGACCTGCCCGTCGGCCTGCATGCGCCGCTCGGCGATCCGCCCGAGACGGACGAAGAATTCCTCCAGGCGCGTCGCCGGCACCAGCGGTGCGAAATAGGTGCCGAAGGTGGCGGCGTGGAAACGCTGGTACTCGGCGGAGTCGGCGACACGCAGGACCGCCGGGCGGGAGACGATGGAGTCGACCTGGAAGTGTCGTTCGACGCGTTCGCGCAACGCCTCCCGGCCACGGGTGCGGGTGCCCATCGGCAGCAGCCCGGCTTCCGCGTAGAGCGCCGCCACCCGTTCCGGCGCGGCCAGGCCCATCTCGACCAGGGCCTGGGCGACCAGGTCGTCCTCGCCGCCGAGGCCATCCTCGGCGAACGGATGGTGCGAGGTGAACAGGAATACCCCCTGCGCCTCGAGGTGCCGCGCGGCCCACCGGAACAGCCGCTCTTCATCGGGATACAGCCAGTGCAGCACGGCGGTCATGCTGATCAGCTCGAAGCGTTCCGCCAGCGGCGGCAGGTCGAGCAGGTCGCCCTCCAGCAGACGCGCCTCGACCCCAGCCCCGCGCAACTGCGCGCGCGCCTGCTCCAGGCGCAGCGGCGAACGCTCGATGCCCCACAACCGTTGCAGGCCGGGCCAGCGCCGGGCGGCGCCGAGCAGCAGCGAACCGATGCCGCAGCCGAGATCGAGCAGGCTGCGCGGCTCGATGCCGGCGCGGTCGAGCACCCAGTCCTGGTCGCGACGTTGCAGCAGTTCGCTGGAATCCTGGTAGCCGTCCAGGCTGCGCGCCTGTTCAATGATCGCGTTCATGTACGCCTGCTCCTTGGTTGAGGCTGTCCGCCGTGATGGTCCATACGCAGCCGTGGCCTTGCGGCTCTTCGTAGAGCCGCCAGTCGGCGCGGCAATCGCTGGCGGCGACGAACGCCGACAGCAGCTTGGTGCAATAGGTGCAGGCCGACTCCAGGGTGATCGGCACGCCTCGGGCACGGGCGCGCTCGCGGTAGTCCCAGATCGCGCAGTGACGGTTGTGGAATACCGCGCGCCCGCCAGCCTCGGCCTGCACCTCGAAACGCGAACCGTAGAGCGCGGCCTGGCGTGCCAGACGGTCGGCGGCGCTGGCCGGATCGCCCCGCCCCGCCGGCTCCAGCGCGCGATAGATCCGCGCGGTGGCACGCGCCCAGTCGTCGAGCCGGTAATCCGCCGGGCGCGCGACGATGAACTGTTCGATCAGCGCCTGGGCGCGGAAGAACACCGCCTGCCAGGCTTCGGCGCGCAGGTCGTCGGTCGCCGGCAGATCGGCGAATATCCGCGCGCTGGTCGCCACCCAGTCCCCCAGGTCTTCGCGCCGATGGCACTCGGCGAGGTAGGCGGACATCGCCGCGTGCACCTCGAACACCCGCTGTCGCCAGAGCGTCGCCTGCGCCGCCGGATCGCGTTCGACGGCGCTCATCGGAGCGCCTCCCGGTGGCTGGCGAGAAACCCCAGCAGGTGCTCCAGCACCGCGTCCGGCGCGTCCTCGGGGAGCATGTGGCTGGCGCCGATGGCGGCGCCCTCGACCTGCCCGGCCCAGGTCTTCCAGATTTCCAGCGGATGCTGCCCGGCGGCGTAGGGGCGCTCCTGCCAGAGCACCTGGACCGGGCATTGCAGGCGCCGGCCGGCGTCGCGATCGGCCTGGTCGGCGTCGGCATCGACGCCCACCGCGGCCCGGTAGTCCTCGCACATCGCATGGCGCACGGCGGGATCGCGGAATGCCCGGCGGTAGCTTTCCAGCGCCTGCGGGTGGTAGATGTCGCGACCCTGGGCCATGCGTCGCAGGGTGTAGTCGAGGAAGTGCTGCGGATCGGCGCCGATCAGGCGCTCCGGCAGGTCGTACGGTTGGGCGAGGAGGAACCAGTGGTAGGCGTTGAGGGCGAAGGCCTTGTTCACCGCGGCCCAGTTGTCGAGGATCGGCACCACGGTCAGCGAGACGAAGGCCGCGACCGCTTGCGGATGGTCCAGCGCCAGGCGATAGCCGACCCGCGCGCCGCGGTCGTGGCCGATCACCGCGAAGCGTTCGAAGCCTAGCTGGCCCATCGTTTCCAGTTGGTCGCGGGCCAGCGCGGCCTTGGAATAGTCGGCGCCCTCCTCGTCCAGCGCCCGCGATTCGCCATAGCCACGCAGGTCGGCGAGGACCACGCTGTACTCCTCGGCCAGGCGCGGAGCGATGCGATGCCAGGCCAGGTGGGTCTGCGGATAGCCATGCAACAGCAGCAGCGGCGGGCCGCTGCCCTTCACGGCGACGCGGAGGCGCGCGGCGGAGGTGTGCAGGGTCAGGTAGTCGAAGCCGGGCAGCAACGGATCGGTATTCATGGGCGGCGCCTCACAGGATGATGCTGATGCGCCGCTGGGCGCTGATGGTCTCGTGGTCCAGGCGAATCTCCCGCGAGACGATGCGCAAGCCCTCGGGACCGTCGCGCAGGACATGACTGGCTTCGCCGACGAAGTTCCAGGCCTCGCGGTTGCGGAACTGATGGACGACGAAGTTGCTGCGGCTGCTGACCAGTTCGCCCTCGACCCGCTTCAGCCGCACGTTGCCCACCAGGCGGCGGGTGCGCGAGCGCGGCTGCTCCATCCAGGTATGCCCGCCGAGGATGCTGTCGACCCGCTCGCGCAGGCGCACGTGGTCGTCGTCGATGATGTACAGGCTGTCCTCCGGCGCCTGGCCGGCCAGTTGCTCCTGCAGGGGCAGCACCCGGTAGCGTGCGGCGCGCTCGAACAGCGCGAACCAGGTATCCAGCAGGCGGTCGTCGAGCAGCTCGGCTTCGGCGACGAGGAAATCGCTGACCCGCGCCAGCAGGTCGCTGTCGGGACGGGACAAGGCAAGGCTCATGAGTATCCTCCGGGAAGAAAGTGCCGCTCAGAGGCTGATGTCGACCCCATGGCGGGTCAGCCAACGGTCCAGGTTCAGCAGGTAGGCCAGGCCGGCGGTCGGGCTCGCCGAGGCACGCGGGCTGGGCAGCGGCGTGCCCTGTTCGAGAGCCTGGCGGACCCGCCCGGCGTCCACCAGTTCGAACAGCGGCGAGCGGCCGTCGTCGAGCAGGCGGCCGACCCGCTCGCGCAGCAGCGCCAGGTAGCGTGGATCGGGGTTGGCCGGGAAGCCGCTCTTGCGCCGCTCAAGGATCGCCTGCGGCAGGTGCCCGCGCAGGGCCCGGCGCAGCAGGCTCTTGCTTTCCCCGGCGACGCTCTTCAGCGCCCAGGGCAGGTTCCATACGTACTCCACCAGGCGGTGGTCGCAGAACGGCACGCGCACTTCCAGGCCGACCGCCATGCTCATCCGGTCCTTGCGTTCGAGCATCGCCGGCAGCCAGCGGCTCAGCGCCAGGTAGGCGACCTCGCGCTGGCGCCGCTGGGCGGCATCCTCGCCATCCAGCCGCGGCACTTCGGCAAGGGCCTCGCGGTAACGCGCCCGGATGTATTCCGGCGCCGCCACCCGTTCGGCGACCTCCCGCCGCAGCAGTTGCCAGGGCCCGCTCTTGCCGGCCAGCCAGGGGAAGCCGTCGTGTTCGAGTGCGCTCGGGTCGTGGAAGAACGGGTAGCCGCCGAACACCTCGTCGGCCGACTCGCCCGACAGCGCTACCGTGGTGTGCTCGCGGACCTGGCGGAACAGCAGGTAGAGCGAGGCGTCCAGCTCGCCCCAGCCGGGCAGGTCGCGGGCCTGGAGCACCGCCTCGTCCTGTTCCAGCACCTCTTCCGGGGCGACCAGCACGGTACGGTGTGGCGTACCGAGGAAGTTCGCCGCCAGCCGCGCATAGGGTTCGTCCCAACTGCTTTGCCAGGGCGTCGGGACGAAGCCGCGGCCTTCGCCGGGGAAGTCCACGGAGAAGGTCGGCAGGCGCCGCGCGTCGCCATCCAGCGCGGCCACCGCGAAGGCGCTGATGGCGCTGGAGTCGAGCCCGCCGGAAAGCAGGCTGCCCAGCGGGACGTCAGCCACCAGTTGCTCGGCCACTGCCTCGCGGAGCAACTGGCCGGCGCGTTCGGCGCTGTCCTCGGCGCCCTCTTCGTGACGTTCCGCGCGCAGCGCCCAGTAGACCAGCTCGCGCACACCCTTGCGGTCGAAGCGCAGCGCCTGGCCCGGCCGGACCTGGCGCAGGCCCTTGTACAGGCCGTGGCCGGGGGTCGGCGCGGTGGTCAGGGCGAACAGCTCGGCGATGCCGCTGGCGTCGAGCACCGGGTTGGCCTCGGGGTTGGCGAAGATCGCCTTGGGTTCCGAGGCGAACAGCACGCCTCCGGCGGTCGGGTAGTAGTACAGCGGCTTGACCCCGAAGCGATCGCGCACCAGCCACAGGCTCTGCTCGCGCTCGTCCCACAGGGCGAAGCCGTAGATGCCGCGGAGCCGGGCGAAGGAAGCCTCGCCCCATTGCAGATAGGCGCGCAGCACCACCTCGGTGTCCGAGCGGGTACGGAAGACCTGGCCCAGCGTCTCCAGCTCGGCGCGCAGCTCGCGGAAGTTGTAGACCTCGCCGCTGTAGGTCAGCGCCACCCGCCCGCCAGCCTCGGCAAGCATCGGTTGGGCGCCGTTCTCCAGGTCGATGATCGCCAGGCGCCGATGGCCGAGCAGCGCGTGCCGCGACAGCCACAGGCCTTCGGCGTCCGGCCCGCGCGGGGCCAGGGTACGGGTCATGCGTTCGAGGATGCTGCGCTGCTCGCCGAGGTCGCGGCTCCAGTCGGTCCAGCCGGTGATTCCACACATGGATGACGTTCCTTGCAGTGACCCTTTATTCCCCGCGTAGCCAGGGCGGCGCGCAGGGATCTGCAGGGAGCGATGGTTGAAGACGGCTCAGACGGCCACGGCGAGACGCCGCAGGGCAGCGGGTTGCTGCCCGAGCCGGCGGTTCCATTCGCGCCAGAAGCCGCGGTTCTGCTCCTCGTCGACGTGGCGGCGGGTTGCCGGCCCCATGCCGCGGGAAAAATCGCTGTAGCCGAGGGCAGTGTGGGCGTAGGCGCGCTGGCAGGATTCGAGGATCTCGACGTCGTCGGGGGTGCCGAAACCGCCCGGACCGATGAACGAGATCAGCCCATTGATCCGCGCCGCCCGCTCCTCGCGGGTCTCATCGGCGAAGCCGGCACCCCATACGGTGACGCTGACCTCATCGGCGGCGGTCGGGAAGAACGAGCGGATGTTCAGGCCGAGGATGTCGTTGATCACCAGGTTGGGAAAGATGAACAGGCTTTTGTTGGTGTGGGCGATGTCCTCTGCCCGCGCCTGCCCGAAGCGTTCCACCAGGCGTTCGAACTTGGCGGCGATGGACGGCTTGAGCGCTTCCGGGAACAGCGGGCTCCAGTAGGCGATCGGCCGTCCGGTGGACGGCGGGCCGCTGATGATCAGCGCGTGGCCGTTGCCCAGCGCCTCGCCGCGACCATGGCGCTTGTGCGACTCCGGATCGGTGCCGAGGGTATTCAGGTATTCCAGGTAGCGCTTGTGGGCGAACGGCAGGTGGTAGGCGTCCACGCCGTTTTCCGCGAGCAGCTTCCAGTTGGCCTTGATCGAATGCTCGAAGCCGCCGGGGATGATCTCCAGTTCCGCCTCGGACTGGTCGCAGATCAGGTCGATATAGTCCTTCGCCTGGCCCAGGTAGGTTTCCAGGGACGGTTGCCGGGCGGCGTAGTGGATGAACAGGAAGTTGCGGTAGACCGCGTGTTTCACCCGTGTCAGGGACAGCTCCGGATGGCATTGCCCGGCGTGCTGGTAGGCGCCCTTGTCCGGCAGGCCGATCAGGCTGCCGTGGCTGTCGTAGGTCCAGCCATGGTAGGGACAGGTGAAACGCTGGCTGTTGCCCTGGCGCTCGGCGCAGACCTTGGCCCCGCGGTGCGCGCAGGCGTTCAGGTAGACCGCCGGCTCGCCATCGGCGCGACGCTGGATGATCAGGTTGCGCCCGCCGACGTCGCGGGTGATGAAGTCGCCGGGCTCGCGCAGTTCGCTGAGGTGGGCGGCATACAGCCAGCTGTCGTCGAATATCTCGTGCAGTTCGCGCCGGTGCAGTTCCGCGGAAACATAGGCCTGGCGCCTGACCCGGAAGTAACTTGCGTCGTCGGTCTCGATATATTCACTCACCGCCTAACCTCCGTGTAACGTTGACAACCCGGCAACGGGGACGGAGGAAACCTAGCACGGGGAAAATCAATTCCGGCAGACTATTTATTCATTAGCTAATAACTCGTAACCCCATGAAAAAAGACAAAATAATTATTTCCCTCGACGACTGAAAATTCCTCCGTCTCATTGCACTCATGCTTTTATGAGGGGTCGCCCCGTTCAACTCTTCAGGTTCACCAGGTCGAGCAGGTCGGCACCGGCCTTGATCTCCTGCAGGACGATTTCCGAGCGGATATCGGTGACGCCGGCGGCGCGGTTCAGCTTGTTCACGATGAAGTCCGAATAGTGCTTGAGGTTGCGCGCCCGGACCCGTAGCACATAGTTGGTGGCGCCGGTCACCACATAGGCGGTGACCACCTCCGGCCAGTCCCGGACCCTGGCGATGAACGCCTCGTGCCAACCCTCGACGTCCTGGCGCAGCGACACATGGACGATGGCTTCCAGTTCCACACCCAGTCGCTCGGCATCCAGCTCCACCGAGTAGCCGCGGATGATCCCCTCGCTTTCCAGCAGGCGCAGCCTGCGCAGGCAGGCGGATGGCGAGAGGGAGACCTTCTCCGCCAGGTCCTGGTTGCTCATCCGCCCGTCCTGCTGAAGGTGACGGAGAATGCGCAGATCGATGGCGTCCAGGGACATGTGCAGTTCCTATCAGAATGAATAGCTATCTTCGAATTTTGTGCGAATAGATTGCCATGCGACCTTGCATTTCGCACGAAAATTCTCCGAAATCTCGTTCATTATCATTCGCTGGATTTCCGGAGAAAAACAATGACTTCGCTCCGCTACTGGGACATCAGTCCCGCCCTCGACCCGAGCACGCCGACCTGGCCCGGCGACACGCCGTTCCAGCAGGAATGGGCGGCGCGGCTGGACGAGCAGTGTCCGGTCAACGTCGGCCGGATCACCCTTTCGCCGCATACCGGCGCCCACGTCGACGGCCCGCTGCACTACCGCGCCGACGGCCTGCCCATCGGCCAGGTGCCGCTGGACGTCTACATGGGACCGTGCCGGGTGATCCACTGCATCGGCGCTAACCCGCTGGTGACCCCCGAACACCTCGCCGGCCAGCTCGACGACCTGCCCTCGCGGGTGCTGCTGCGGACCTTCGAACGGGTCCCGGCGAACTGGCCGGAAGGCTTCTGCGCTATCGCTCCGGTCACCATCGAGTGCCTCGCCGCGCGCGGCGTCAGGCTGGTCGGCATCGACACCCCGTCGCTCGACCCCCAGCACTCCAAGACCCTCGACGCCCACCACGCGGTGGGCCGCCACGGCATGGCGATTCTCGAAGGCGTGGTTCTCGACGACGTGCCCGCCGGCGACTACGAACTGCTCGCCCTGCCGCTGAAATTCACCCATCTCGATGCCAGCCCGGTGCGTGCCGTGCTGCGCGCCCTGCCAACCGCGGAGTAACCGATGACCACTCGTGACGACTGCCTGGCGCTCGACGCCGGCGATCCCCTGGCCGACCTGCGCCAACTGTTCGCCCTGCCCGACGGCGTGATCTACCTCGACGGCAACTCCCTCGGCGCCCGCCCCCGGGCCGCCGTGGAGCGCGCCGCCGAAGTGGTCGCCGCGGAATGGGGCGAGGGGCTCATCCGCAGCTGGAACAGCGCCGACTGGCGCGGCCTGCCGGAGCGCCTCGGCGACAAGCTGGCGCCCCTGATCGGCGCGCGCGCCGGCGAAGTGGTGATCACCGACACCACATCGATCAACCTGTTCAAGGTGCTCAGCGCCGCCCTGCGGATCCAGGAGGAAGAAGCGCCAGGGCGCAAGGTGATCGTTTCCGAATCGAGCAACTTCCCCACCGATCTGTACATCGCCGAGGGTCTTACCGACATGCTCCAGCGCGGCTACCGGCTACGCCTGGTGGATGACCCGGACCAATTGCCGGCGGCGATCGACGCGGATACCGCGGTGGTGATGCTCAGCCATGTCAACTACAAGACCGGCTACCTGCACGACATGCGCGAGGTCACCCGCCTGGTCCACGAAAACGGCGCCCTGGCGATCTGGGACCTGGCCCACTCGGCCGGCGCGCTGCCGCTGGACCTGCACGCGGCCGACGCCGACTACGCCATCGGCTGCACCTACAAGTACCTCAACGGCGGCCCCGGCTCGCCGGCCTACGTGTGGGTCGCGCCGCGCCTGCGCGAGCGCGTCTGGCAACCGCTGTCCGGCTGGTTCGGTCATTCCCGCCAGTTCGCCATGGAGCCGCGCTACCAGCCCGGCGAAGGCATCACCCGGTTCCTCTGCGGCACCCAGCCGATCACCTCGCTGGCCCTGGTCGAATGCGGCCTGGATATCTTCGCCCGGACCGACATGCAGCGCCTGCGCGACAAGTCGCTGGCCCTCGCCGACCTGTTCATCGAATTGGTGGAAAGCCGTTGCGAACGCTTCGGCCTGACCCTGGTGACCCCGCGCGAGCATGCCCGGCGCGGCAGCCATGTCAGCTTCGAGCATGCCCAGGGCTACGCCATCGTCCAGGCTCTGATCGACCGCGGGGTAATCGGCGACTACCGCGAGCCGGGCATCCTGCGCTTCGGCTTCACCCCGCTCTACACCCGCTTCGTCGAGGTCTGGGATGCGGTGCAGGCGTTGCTGGAAATCCTCCAGGGCGAAGCCTGGAAAGAGCCGCGCTACCAGGTCCGGCACAAGGTGACCTGAGTCCCCCCCGCGCGGGCCGCGCCGGTATTCCCGGGGCGGCCCGCGAGCACCCACCGCTCTCGCGCACAGGAGGCCGCGACCGGCACCCGCACATCGCCACCGACGTTCCCTCGGCAATTCATAAGAACCCCAATAAGATTCCAGAGGACATCCAGATGAACGACCCCCAGGGCTTCGAGGCCATCTCGCGCCGCGAACAGGGCCTGCAACGGCGGCTCTCGGCCGCGCAGATGAGCATGATCGCCATCGGCGGCGCCATCGGCACCGGCCTGTTCATGGGCAGCGCCTTCGCCATCGGTTTCGCCGGTCCCAGCGTCCTGCTCAGCTATGCCATCGGCGCGCTGATCACCCTGCTGCTGATGGGCTGCCTGGCGGAAATGACCGTGGCCCATGCCACCCCCGGCTCGTTCGGCGCCTTCGCCGAGCACTACGTCGGCCCGCTGGCCGGGTTCCTGGTGCGCTACGCCTACTGGGCGGCCATCGTCCTGGCGGTGGGCACCGAGGTCACGGCGGTAGCCATGTACATGAAGTACTGGTTCGCCGCTATCCCGGAATGGGTCTGGATCATCTCCTTCTCGACCCTGCTGATCGGCCTGAATGCCAGCAGCGTGAAAGCCTTCGGCAACTTCGAATACTGCTTCTCGACACTGAAGATCGCCGCCATCGTCGCCTTCATCCTGCTCGGCGCCTACCTGGTGTTCGGCTCCGCCAACCCGGCCTACGGCGTGCACAACTACAGCGCCCACGGCGGCTTCTTCCCGCACGGCCTGAAAGGCATGTGGATCGCCGTGGTGGTGTCGATCTTCAGTTATCTCAGCGTGGAGATGATCGCGGTCGCCGCCGCCGAGGCCGAGCACCCGGAACAGGCGGTGAAGTCGGCGTTTCGCTCGACCATCCTGCGCCTGGTGGTGTTCTACCTGCTGACCCTGGCGCTGATGCTCGCCATCGTCCCCTGGGACCAGGCCGGGCAGAGCCAGAGCCCGTTCGTCACGGTGATGCAGGCGATCGGCCTGCCCGGCGCCACCGGGGTGATGAACTTCGTGGTGCTGGTGGCCGCGCTGTCGGCGATGAACAGCCAGCTCTACATCACCACCCGGATGATGTTCAGCCTGTCGCGCGCGGGCCACGCGCCGAAGGGCCTCGGCGAACTGAGCCGCCAGGGCGTGCCGCTGAACGCGCTGCTGCTGTCGAGCGTCGGTATCGCCCTGGCGACCCTGCTCAACCTGGTCTATCCGGAGCAGTCGTTCACCCTGATGATGGCGGTGTCGATGTTCGGCGCCCTCTTCACCTGGCTGATGATCTTCTTCACCCACCTCTGCTTCCGCCGCCACCGCGCCCGCCATGGCGCCGCGCCGCTGGCCTTCCGCATGCGCCTGGCGCCCTGGTCGACATTGCTCGGCCTGGCGCTGATGGCGGCGATCCTGGTCACCACCTTCTTCACCGAGGCGTTCCGCATGACCCTGGTCTTCGGCGTGCCGTTCCTCGCGCTGCTCAGCGCACTCTACCTGGTCTTCGTCCGCAAGCCCGGCAGGGATTGTCCGATAGAGCGGGCAACGCCCTAGGCGCTCTCCGCCCTGCGAACCTGGCGCGCACGGCGAAGCCCGACCGGCGCGCCCTTTCCGGACCGGGCGGTTCCGTTTCCCATACCTTTTCCGTCGCACAAAAAGCATTACCCGCAGGCCGCCGCGACTCCGTAGCGTAGTGCCCAACCGGACGTTCCGGCTCGCGGCGCGCCGCGGCCGGCGCGCTCCCGTCAGGGACGAAGTGGCGGCACGCCCAGCCATCGAGCGCACTGCATCGCTCTGCCCTGTGGGGACGCAGACGTCGTCAGCCATGAGGGGAACACGATGCATCCGACCTTTTCGCGGGTCCTGCTGGCCGCCGCACTGGCCACCGCCGGCAACCCTGCCGTCGCCACCGAAATCCAGCTCGAGCAAGGCTGGAACGCCGAGCAGCGCGCCTCCTGGTACGACGCCTCGCTCGGTTCGCGGCTGCTGCCGCTGGCCTGGGCCCAGGCGCTGGAACGTCCGGACAGCGAGGAACGCCTGTTCTCCGAAGACAACGCCCGGCGCCTCGGCTTTCCCCTGCGCAACTGGCAAGGCGGCGAACTGCGCCTGCCGCGCGGCTTCGCCCTCGACCAGCAGGACGACAGCCTGTTCTCCGATACCCGCCTGCGCTGGAAGGCACGCCAGTCGTCCAGCGAACCCTGGGTCGGGCTGAATTGCGCCGGCTGCCACTCCACCGACATCAGTTACCGCGGCAGCGAACTGACCGTCGACGCCGGCGCCACCCTGGCCAACGTCCAGGCGATCTTCGACGAAGTGCTCGCCGCGCTGCGCCGCACCAGCGACGACGGCGACAAGTTCGCGCGCTTCGCCGGCAACGTCCTCGGCAGCGAGGACAGCCCGGCCAACCGCGACCTGCTGAAGGCCGCCCTGGTCAAGCGAGCGGCGCTGATCGACACCCTGCTGAGCATGTCCGCGACCGACCTGCAGCCCGGCCCGGGGCGCCTCGACGCCACCGGCCAGTCACTCAACCGCGCGGCAATCAACTCCGGCACCCGCCATCTGCAAGCGAACCCGACCGACGCGCCGACCAGCTTCCCGGCGCTGTGGCACACGTTGCAGATGGACAAGCTGCAATCCAGCGGATTCGTGCCCAACGTCAAGGTCCTCGACCTCAACGGCCAGGTCTTCGACCTCGGCTACCTGGCCGGCGACATCGGCGTGGTCCAGGGCGACTACGGCGACGTGGTCAGCCATCCGCTGTCCGGCCTGGAGGGCTATATATCGAGCATCCGCGTGGACAACCTGACCCGTGTCGAGGGCCTGATCCACAAGCTCAAGGCGCCGGCCTGGCCGAGCCAGCTGTTCGGCGCCCCGGACAGCGCCAGGCTGGCCCAGGGCAAGCGCCTCTACGAGGAGAACTGCGCGGCCTGCCATGCGAGCATCGGCCGCGACGACCTGCAAACCCCGATCAAGGTCCGCCAGGTGCGCCTGAAGGCCCATGGCGACGACGCGCCGATCGGCACCGACCCGTGGATGGCCTGCAACACCTTCACCTTCAGCAGCCCCAGCGGCAACTACTTCGGCCTGTTCCGGCCGTCCCTCGGCACCCCCAGCGGCGTCGGCATCGTCGGGCGGACTTCGAAGATCGCCGACATGCAGGTTCCCGAGGTGTTCCAGATCATGCTCGGCAAGAAAGGCCAACTGGCCGACGGCATCGCCGAGATCATCCACGCCATCGTCACCGGGCAGCAGACCCTGCCCGGCTCCGACAGCCTGCAAGCGGTGCCCGCCGGACAATTGCTGCTGGCCGGCGCCGGCCCGGCCGACAGCCAGGCGCAGAGCCTCGCCGCCGGCGAAGCCCCCACCGACAAGAGTGCGCGCAAGGACTACTGCCTGAATACCGAGCATCCATTCCTCGGCTACATCGCTCGCCCGCTGAACGGCATCTGGGCCACCGCACCCTACCTGCACAACGGTTCGGTGCCGTCGCTGTACGACCTGCTGCTGCCCCAGGAGCAACGGCCGGCCACCTTCTACACCGGCAGCCACGAGTTCGATCCGAGCCGGGTCGGTTACCTCACCGCGCCCGGCCCGGACAACGCCTTCCTCTTCGACACCCACCTGGAAGGCAACTCCAACGCCGGCCACGATTTCGCCCGCAATTACGACGAAAGCCAGCGCCTGGCGCTGCTCGAATACCTCAAGACCCTGTGAGCCGGCCCCGCACACATGCCCAATAGAGAGAACCGCCCGATGCCCCTATCGCGACTCAGCCTTGCCATCCTTTCCGTCCTCGCCGGCGCCCCGGCATTCGCCGACGACAGCGGCGTCGACCTCGACCAGGGCTGGAACCAGACCCAGAAGACCGCCTGGCTGGAAGCCGGCCAGGGCTCGCGGATGCTGCCGCTGGCCTGGCTGGTGGCGCTGGAGCAGCGCGCCAGCGAAGAACCGCTGATGTCCGACGCGCTGATCCGCCAGTACGGCTATGTCCCGCACACCCTCGGCGGCTCCGGCGTGAAGGTGGTGCAGGGCTACGCGGTCGACCGCAGCGACGACAGCGACCTGACCTTCACCAAGCTGCGCTGGAAAGCCCTGCAGGGCTCCAGGGAACCCTGGGTCGGACCGACCTGCAGCATGTGCCACACCTCGCACATCAGCTACCAGGGCACCCAGTTGACCGTCTACGGCGGGCAGACCATGGGCGACCTCGCCGGCTTCCAGCTGGAGATCCTCGGCGCCCTGCAGAGCACCCGCGCAGACACCGCCAAGTTCGAGCGCTTCGCCCGCAAGGTGCTCGGCGCCGATGGCCTGGTCAGCGGCTACAACGACGCCAACAAGGCACGCCTGCAGGCCGCCCTGGACGCCACCCTCGTGCGCCTGCGCGACGGCTCGCACTTCAACCTGCCGCACGATCCCGAGTTCGGCCCGGGCCGCCTGGACGCCATCGGTTCGATCTTCAACTCGGTGGGCTACGAACTGCATGCCGACGAGCAGATCTACGGCGCCGAGGACGCCCCCGTGAGCTATCCGTTCCTGTGGAACGTACCGCAGCTGGACCGCGTGCAGTGGACCGGCTTCAACCCGAACCACATCAACGTGGTCGACATCGACAACCGCAAGTTCGACGTCGGCGCCCTGGCGCGCAACGCCGGCGAGGCGGTCGGGGTATTCGCCGACGTCAAGGTGCTCAGCCCGATCCAGTCGGCGCTGCACATCGGCTACCCGTCGAGCATCAACGTCGACAACCTGATCCGCATCGAAGACCAGCTCGGCCAGTTGAAACCGCCGGCCTGGCCGAACCCGCTGTTCGGCGCCCCGGAGCCGACCAGGGTCGCCGAGGGCCGCGAGCTGTACCGGCAACATTGCGCCAGCTGCCACACGCCGCTGGACCGCAACGACCTGCAGACCCCGGTGAAGACCGTGCTCACCCACCTGCAGGCGCGTGGCGAGGTCGCGCCGATCGGTACCGACCCGTGGACCGCCTGCAACAGCATCGCCCAACTGAAGACCGGCTACGTGCGCGGCAAGCCCTACCTGTCCTTCGTCGGCACCGGCCAGCGCGGTTTCTACGGCAAGCAGGCCTATGCGGTGGACGTGCTCCAGGAAGTGGTGGTCCAGGCCCTGGCCGCGCGCGGCCTGAGCATCGCCCTGGGTGCCTTCCAGACCGCCGCCCTGGGCATCTTCGACGGGCAGTTGCCGCCGCTGATCAGTCCGGTCCCGGACAGCCCCGACGCCGGCAGCGCCGAAGCGACCGCCGCGGACGCGCCAGGCGCCCTGCTCCTGGCCGAAAACGTCACGGCCGGCAGCGACAAGGCCCGGCGCCTGGAGCAGTGCCTGGCGATGACCAGCGACCTGATGGCCTACAAGGCGCGCCCGCTGAACGGTATCTGGGCCAGCCCGCCCTACCTGCACAACGGCTCGGTGGCGACCCTCTACGACCTGCTGCTGCCGCCGGACCTGCGGCCGCGGACCTTCTATACCGGCAGCGTCGAGTTCGACCCGGTCAACGTCGGCTACATCACCGACGCCGGCGGCGACAACCGCTTCCTCTTCGACAGCGGCAAGCCGGGCAACGCCAATGGCGGCCACGACTACGGCAACGCGCAGTTCAACGAGCAGCAGCGCCGCGCCGATCAGCAGGACGTACCAGGGTGCGCGGTGTCCCGGCAGCACGGTGTTGATCGCGTCGGTGGCGAGGATCACGTTGAACACGTTGAAGCCGATATAGACGAAGACCACCGCGGCGAACGGCACGATGGCCCCGCGCAGGCCGAACTGGGCACGCGACTGGATCATCTGCGGCAAGCCCATGCGCGGGCCCTGGTTGGCATGGAAGGCCATGAAGAAGGTGCCGAAGCAGACGCCGAGGACGATCGCCAGGATCGAGTACAGCGCCCCCAGGCCGAGGGCCGGCCCGGTGAAGCCGGTGACCATGGTGGTGAGTACGAAATTGCCGGTGAACCAGAACGGCGCCTGGTGCCAGACCTTGCCGTGACGCTCGTGGCGGGGAACGTAATCGATCGAACGCACTTCGATCTTCGGGCGTGACGCCTCGTTGTTATTGCTCATGTGGCTTCCTCGTCATTCTTGTTATCGCTCGCCGGAAGCAGGCATTCCGGCCGGCGGCCCTGGCACAAGGCCATGGGAAGGACGGAGTGTCGGCAAGCGAAGACGGGAAGGGAATCAGTCAGGTCAAATAATCAGTTCAGCATTTTCTGAACCATACGCAGGGCGTTCGCTGGACCGAGGGCCGCCGAGGCACCGCGTGCTCCCTTCTGACGCCCACTCAAGGCCGGCGCGCAGCATGGCCTTCGGCGGAAACCTGTGGCGCCTGGGTCTGCCCCGTCTCGTGCTCCAGCAGATCGCGCAGGCGCCGCGCATCCAGTGGCCGGCTGAGCAGGAACCCTTGCAATTCGTGGCATTGCTCGTCGCGCAGGATATGCATCTGCCCTTCGGTCTCCACGCCCTCGGCGGTGACCCGCAGGTTCAGGGCGTTGCCGAGATTGATGATGGCCTGCACGATCGAACGGTCGCGCCCGGTCTTCTCCATGCTGGCGACGAAGCGCTTGTCGATCTTGATGCTGTCGAAGGGATAGGTGCGCAGGTAGCCGAGCGAGGAATAGCCGGTACCGAAATCGTCCATGTTGAGGCGGACGCCCAGTTCCTTGAGGGCCGTCATGGTCCGCAGCGCGCCGTCGACATCGTTGAGCATGACGTTCTCGGTGACCTCCAGCTCCAGCCGGCGGGCATCCAGGCGGGCCAGGCGCAGCGCCTCGCGCACCTGCCAGACGATATCGCCGGTCATGAACTGCGCCGGCGACACGTTCACCGAGACCATCACCTCGCCTGGCCAGGTGGCGGCGGTGGCGCAGGCCTCGCGCAGCACCCAGTTGCCGATCTGCACGATCAGGTCGCTTTCTTCCGCCAGGCCGATGAACTCGTCCGGGCCGATCAGTCCGCGGCGCGGATGGTTCCAGCGGATCAGCGCCTCCGCCGAGGCGATCGTCTGCTCCTGCGCCAGGAAGCGCGGCTGGTAGTACAACTCGAACTCGCCGTTCTGCAAGGCGGCGCGCAATTCGGTCTCGCGCTGCTTCTTCTCGGCGAGATGGGAGTCCATCGCTTCCAGGTAGAAACGCCAGGTATTGCGCCCCGCGGCCTTGGCCTCGTACATCGCCACGTCGGCGCAACGCAGCAGGCCGCGCGGGTCGCCGCCGTGCTCCGGCGCCAGGGCCACGCCGATGCTGGCGCCGACATGGAAGCTGTGCCCTTCGTAGGCGATCTCGCGGTTGATCACTTCGATCAGCCGGCTACAGAACTTCTCGATTTCCAGCTTCGACGACACGTGGGTACTGACCACCACGAACTCGTCGCCGCCGAGCCGGGCAACCATGTCCTGGTCGCGGGTCGAGGCGCGCAGCCGTTCGGCGATGGCGTAGAGCACCGCGTCGCCTGCCGGATGGCCGTGCTGGTCGTTGATCGGCTTGAAGCGGTCGAGGTCGAGCATCAGTACCGCTAGCGGCGACTTGCCAGCCTTTTCCGCCAGCAGGCGTTCGAGGAACTGGAACAGCTTGTTGCGGTTCGGCAGGCCGGTCAGGGCATCGTGCAGGGACAAATGCTGGATCTTCGCATGGGCTTCGACTTCGTCGGTGATGTCGGCCGCCGTGCCGCGATAGCCGCTGGCGACGCCGTTGCGGATCGCGCTGGCGCTCAGCTTGCCGATCCGCGCCTGGCCCTGGCTGTCGCGGAAAGCGCAGACCAGGCTGGACGGCGCACCGGCGTCGGGCAGTCCTTCCAGCCACTTGACGATGTTCACCGTATCGCTATCCAGCAACTCGTCCAGCCGCCGCCCGATCCAGGCCTCCGGCTGGTAGCCGGTGACGTCGCGGAAGCGCACGGAGAGATAGGTGAAGACGCAATGCCCGTCGACTTCCCAGATCCAGTCCGAGGCCGCCTCGGCTATCGACTTGAAACGCTCCTCGCTGGCCAGCAGGGCCTGGTTGCTGCGTTTCAGGACCTTCTGCTGGCGATCCACCGCGCGAGCGTTGAGCACGGCGCTGCGGCTCAGCCAGAACAGCAGCCCGGCGGCGAGCACGAAGATTCCCAGCAGCGGCAACGCGGTCTCCCGCAGCATGGCGCTACCCGGACGCGACGACACCCAGGCCAGGCGATGGGGAGTGCCTTCCAGGGCGAGGCTATCCTTGTCGCCCGCCGCACCGCCGGCCAGCAGGTGCAGGTTGGCAATGCCGTAGTCGCCACCGAGCTTGGCCAGCTTTTCCGGGGTCAGTCGGTCGACGAAGGCCAGTACCGAGGCCTTGGCCAGGTCGATGGGCGCATGATCGCTGGTGGGCTTGATCGCCGAGGCGACCAGGATCGCCGGTGCGCCGTCGAAGTCGACGTAGCGGCTGATCGCCGCTTCGTCCACCGCGGCACGGCGTGCGGAGCGGAGGATGTCCCCGGTGTCGGCGTTCAGCAAGTCGGCCAGCGAGCGTTCGGAAAGCTCGCCCTCGAGCATGGCGTAGCGAGTGCCACGGTCGTCGATGACGAAGACGCCGTCGTAGCCGTTGGTGGTGTAAAGCACCGAGCCGAGGTTGTTCTTGGTGAAGGCCCAGTCCACGTCGATCCGGCTTCCCAGATAGACGTAGGCGTCGGTCCAGAAGGAATAGGTGGTGGAGAACTGCTCGGAATTTTCCCGACGATTTTGCAGCGCCTTTTCTACATAGAAATGGCTCTGCTCGATGGCGATGTCGTCCTGGTGCCTGGCGATGTGCAGGATCGCCCAGCCGCATGCACCGAGGGCGAGGAAAAGGGCGGCCAGGAACATTAGGAGATGCTTGGAGACCTGGGAGACTGCGGTACCGCTGGCAATCGCTGAAGCAAGCATCGATTCGCCATCCTTGTGACCGTATAAGTGCGGGCCTTGGTCACTGTCTTATAGTTAAGCATCCAGGGGGCGTCAAAGACCGCGCTTGGCAAGCGCATCGGCGCCGAAGATGCGGCTGCCTCTCCCGGAAAGGCGCGCGCCGCCGCTGGCCTCGGCGGCGCGCGGCGGCTCTCAGCGGCCCTGCCTGGCGACGATCGCCTCGGCCACGCTGGCCGGTACCTCGGCATAGCGGACGAACTCCATCGAGTAGCTCGCGCGCCCCTGGGACATCGAGCGCACGTCGGTGGCATAGCCGAACATTTCGCCCAGCGGGACCTCGGCACGGATCACCTTGCCCGCCGGGGTATCCTCCATGCCCTGGATCAGGCCACGCCGGCGGTTGAGGTCGCCCATCACGTCGCCCATGTAGTCCTCCGGGGTCACCACTTCGACCTTCATCACCGGCTCCAGGAGCACCGCTCCGCCCTTCTGCGAGAGTTGCTTGGTGGCCATCGAGGCGGCGATCTTGAACGCCATCTCGCTGGAGTCGACGTCATGGTAGGAGCCGTCGTACACCGTCGCCTTCAGGCCGATCAGCGGGTAGCCGGCGAGCACGCCGTTCTGCATCTGGTCCTCGATGCCCTTCTGGATCGCCGGGATGAACTCGCGGGGAATCACCCCGCCGACCACCTCGTTGTGGAACTCCAGGCCTTCCTGCCCCTCGTCGGCCGGAGCGAAGCGGATCCAGCAATGGCCGAACTGGCCGCGGCCGCCGGACTGGCGGACGAACTTGCCCTCGATCTCGCAGGTGTTGCGGATGGTCTCGCGATAGGCCACCTGCGGCTTGCCGATATTGGCTTCGACGCCGAACTCGCGGCGCATGCGGTCGACGATGATGTCCAGGTGCAACTCGCCCATCCCGGAAATGATGGTTTGCGCGGTCTCCTCGTCGGTCTTCACGCGGAACGACGGGTCTTCCTGGGCTAGCTTGCTCAGGGCGATGCCCATCTTCTCCTGGTCGGCCTTGGTCTTCGGTTCCACCGCCACCGAGATCACCGGATCGGGGAAGTCCATCCGTTCGAGGATGATCGGCTTGTCGATGGCGCACAGGGTGTCGCCGGTGGTCACGTCCTTCATGCCGATCAGCGCGGCGATGTCGCCGGCCCGCACTTCCTTGATCTCGTCGCGCTGGTTGGCGTGCATCTGCACCATCCGCCCGACCCGCTCCTTCTTGCCTTTCACCGAGTTGAGCACCGCGTCGCCGGAAGTCAGCACCCCGGAATACACACGGGCGAAGGTCAGGGTGCCGACGAAGGGGTCGGTGGCGATCTTGAACGCCAGCGCCGAGAACGGCTCGTCGTCGTCCGCATGGCGCTCGTCGTGCTTCTCTTCGTCGTCCGGGTCGGTGCCCCTGATCGCCGGGATTTCCGACGGAGCCGGGAGATAGTCGATCACCGCGTCGAGCACCAGCGGCACGCCCTTGTTCTTGAACGAGGAGCCGAGCACCGCCGGTACGATCTGGTTGGCCAGGGTCCGCTGGCGCAGCCCGGCCTTGATCTCCTCGATGCTCAGTTCCTCGCCTTCCAGATACTTGTTCATCAGTTCGTCGTTGGCCTCGGCGGCGGCCTCGACCATGTGCGCCCGCCACTCCTCGGCCAGCGCCCGCAGCTCCGCCGGGATCTCCTCCTCGCGGTAGCTGGTGCCCTGGTCGGCATCGTTCCAGTAGATGGCCTTCATCTTCACCAGGTCGATCTGCCCGCTGAAGTTCTCCTCCGCGCCGATCGCCAGCTGGATCGGCACCGGGACATGGCCCAGGCGTTGCTTGATCTGCGCGACCACACGGAGGAAATCGGCACCCTGGCGGTCCATCTTGTTCACGTACGCCAGGCGCGGCACATGGTACTTGTTGGCCTGGCGCCAGACCGTCTCGGACTGTGGCTCGACTCCGTCGGCGCCGCTGAACACCACCACCGCGCCATCGAGCACGCGCAGCGAGCGCTCCACCTCGATGGTGAAGTCGACGTGGCCGGGAGTGTCGATGATGTTGAAGCGATAGCGGTGCGGGAACTGCTTGGTCGAGCCCTGCCAGAAGGCCGTGGTCGCCGCCGAGGTGATGGTGATGCCGCGCTCCTGCTCCTGGACCATCCAGTCCATGGTCGCCGCGCCGTCATGGACCTCGCCCATCTTGTGGTTGACGCCGGTATAGAAGAGGATCCGCTCGGTCGTCGTGGTCTTGCCGGCGTCGACGTGGGCGACGATGCCGATGTTGCGATAAAGCTCGATGGGAGTGGTGCGAGCCATGATCTGCCCCTTGGGTGCTGCCCTGGATGATGGGAACGACTGCTGAAAGAAAAATGTAGCTGAAGAAAGGACGCCGCAGCAGCGCCGCGACGCCTGCTTTTCGACCTCGGCGGAGGGTACTGGTTCTGCCGCTCCGGCCCGCCGACGAAAGGCGCGACGGCATGGCTTCTTCCCAGCGGACATAAACTCATGGCGCAAAGGTCTAAGCCGACCCTGGAAAATCCCCCGGCTCGACGGACATCCCTGGACACACCGGAACAAGGGATGCCCCGACCATGCACCGATCGCTCCACACCGACGCGCCGCTGGGCGCCGCCCTGCTGCTGGCCCTGCAGCTCGCTCCCGGCAGCGCCGCCACGGCGGAGGAACAAGCGCCTGTCGACCCGCCCACGGTCCAGTTGCAACGGATCGAGGTGACCGGCAGCGCGATCCGCCGGGTCGATGCGGAAACCGCGGTGCCGATCAGCGTCCTGCGCGCCGAGGAGCTGCGCCAACAGGGTGTGACCAGCACCGAAGAGCTCATCGGCCGGCTTTCCGGCAACCAGGGCGTATACAACTCCAGTCGCTCGGTCGGCAGCGCCACCGGCGGCGCCTCGTTCGCCGACCTGCGCGGGATCGGCGCGAACAAGACCCTGGTGCTGCTCAACGGCCGGCGCCTGGCGAACAATGCCATCGACGGCTCCGCGGTGGATCTCAACACCATTCCCTTCGCCGCCATCGACCGGGTCGAGGTGCTGCGCGACGGCGCCTCCGCGCTTTACGGCACCGATGCCATCGGCGGGGTGATCAACTTCATCACCCGCAAGAGCCTGAACGAAGGCCGCTTCGACGGCGGCTACGCCTCCCCCACCCGCGACGGCGGCGGCAACCAGCGCAACGTCAGCGCTAGCTGGGGCTTCGGCGAGCTGGAGGAGGATCGCTTCAATGTCTTCGCGGTGGCCAATTACGACAAGCAGGAGCGCCTCGGCGCCAAGGACCGCGGCTACACCTACAACTACCAGCCGGGACGCGGCCTCGACTACAGCTCCGGCACCGCCTTCCCCGGCAACTGGAGCCAGGGCGCCAACGCCAGCAATCCGCTGGCCGCCGGTGGTTGCAAGGGCGCCGACCTGATCCCGCGCAACGGCATCTGCCGGCAGAGCCTGTGGCGCTACCTCGACCTGGTGCCGGAAACCGAGAAGACCTCGGTGTTCAGCCGCGCCACCGGCAAGCTGGCCGACGAGCACAACGTCAGCCTGGAGTACTTCTGGTCGCGCAACGACAACGCTACCCAGGTCGGCCCAGGGACCCTCACCGGCCTGCAGATCGATCCCGGCACCGCCTTCTATCCCGGCAACGGCATCACTCCCGGTCCCGGCGGCTTCGCCCTCGACCCGAGCCGGCCGGTGGCGGTCAACTGGCGGCAGAGCGTGCTCGGGCCGCGCCTGCAATCCTCGCAGAACACCGGCCAGCGCCTGCTGCTCGGCTTCGACGGCCAGTTCGCCGGCTGGGACTACGATATCGGCGCCTCGTACAACCAGAACAAGGTGGTCGACCATATCCACAGCGGCTACGTCGATGATCGCGCCGCCGCCCTCGGCATCGCCAACGGGACGCTGAACCCGTTCGGGCCGCAGACCGACGCCGGCCTCGCCTACCTCGGCAGCCATGCCCTGAGCGGCGACTTCCGTACCTCGGTCGGCCGCGTCAAGGGCCTGGACGCCCGCGCCAGCCGGGAGATCGGCGACTGGTTCGGCGCCGGGCCGGCGGCCCTGGCGCTGGGCGGCGAGTTCCGCAAGGAAGCGTTCCACCAGGACATCCAGGACTTCGCCGGCAACGTGCAGAGCCTCGGCGTCGATCCCGCCGCCACGGTCAGCGGCGAGCGCAACCTGAAGGCGCAGTACGCCGAACTCAACGTGCCGGTGCTGGACAGCCTGGAACTCAGCGCAGCGATCCGCCACGACAAGTACAGCGACTTCGGCAGCACCAGCAACCCGAAATATTCGTTCCGCTTCCAGCCGTTCCGCCAGCTGGTCCTGCGCGGCGCCTACAGCGAAGGTTTCCGCGCGCCGTCTCTGTACGAACTGTACAACCCGACCTTCACCACCTATACCAGCGCCAACTACGACGACCCGCGCCTGTGCGCCGGCGGCCAGCCGAGCCAGGGCGGCATCGCCAACCGCGACTGCGCCCAGCAGTTCTACAACGCCACCGGCGGCAATACCGACCTGCGACCGGAAACCGCGCGCAACGTTACCCTGGGCCTGGTCTACCAGCCGCTGCGCGACCTTTCCGTCGGCCTGGACTTCTGGTGGATCAGGATCGCCAACCAGATCGCCGAGTTTCCCGAAGCGGCGATCTTCGCCGACCCGCAGGCCTACGCCGGACGCATCGTGCGCAAGGCCGACGGCTCGATCGATCACGTCGTCACCGGACTGGCCAACCTCGGCAAGGTAAAGACCAGCGGCGTCGACCTGAGCCTCGACTATCGTTTCCCGGCCAGCCGCTACGGGCAGTTCGGGCTCGACCTGCAAGGCACCTACGTGTCCCGCTACGACTTCCAGCAGCAGATCGGCGGCCAGTACCTGGACAATGTCGGCGACTTCCAGGGCGTCGGCGTGATCGCCCGCTGGAAGCATGTCGCCAGCGCCACCTGGAGCCGCGACGCCTGGCAGGCCACCCTGAGCAACCGCTACACCAGCGGCTACAACGACTACGACCGCGCCAGCCACGGCAAGGTCGGCTCGTGGAACCTCTGGGACCTGGCCGGCAGCTACCGCCTCAGCCACGCGCTGGGGCTGACCCTCGGGGTGAAGAACCTGTTCGACCGCGAACCGCCGTTCAGCAACCAGACCTACACCTTCCAGAGCGGCTACGACCCGCGCTACACCGATCCCTACGGACGCATCCTGTTCGGCCGCCTCAGCTACAGCTTCTGATGCCGGCGCGGGCGCCCGGCCGGCATGGCCGGCAAGCCCGTCGACGGCTGTCCAGCTGCCAGATCCGGTAGCCCTGCCAGATTTCGCAGGCGACCAGATCTGGCAGGTTGTTGGGCCCGCGGTGCCATGCAACCTATTACGCCTCTCGCCCCCACCCGTTCGCGCAAGAGGACACCGCATGATCATTCTCGGGATCACCAACAACGACCTGGCCGGCGCCTGCCTGGTGCGCGACGGCCGGATCGTTGCCGCCGCCAGCGAGGAACGCTTCACCCGCCAGAAGGACCACAAGGCCTGGCCGAGCCGCTCCATCGACTATGTGCTCGGCGAGGCCGGCATCGACCTGGCCGACATCGACCGCATCGCCTACGGCTGGAACGCCGGGTTCGACGCCGGGCGGCACCTCGACCTCTACCTGGACCGGGTCCTCGAGGAAGCCCGCGAGCGTCCCGAAGGCCTGCCGCACCTGCGCAAGCGGATCGCCGACGAGATGGCCAACGACAAGGCCAAGCGTGGCGAATTCGATGCCTTCGTCCGCGCCAACGGCCTGCGCGGCAAGGTCGAGTACATCGACCATCACGAATGCCACGCCCTCGGCGCGTTCGTCTGCTCGCCGTTCGACGAGGCGCTGACCCTCACCTGCGACGGCCGCGGCGACTTCCAGTCGCTCACCGTCACCCACTACCGCGCCGACGGCGGCGAGACGGTCCTGCAACGCGAGACCAGCGTCGACAGCCTGGGCTACTTCTACGGGCGCATCACCCGCCTGCTCGGCTTCAAGCCGAACCGCCACGAAGGAAAGATCACCGGCCTGGCGGCGTTCGGCGACGCGGAAAAGCTGCTGCCGCTGATGAACGACATGATCCGCCTGGAGAACGGCCGCCTGCGCGCCCGCTGTGGCGAACTGTACCTGCCCTCCTACGACGGCTACAGCGATCCGCTGCTGCAACGCTGCGCGGCGGAACGCCCGGCGGATGTCGCCGCCGCCGCGCAACGGCACTCCGAAGACCTGCTGGTGGCCATCGCCCGCGAGCACGTGGCGCGCACCGGCTGTGCCAACCTGTGCCTGGCCGGCGGGGTATTCGGCAACGTCAAGCTGAACCAGCGCCTGCGCGAGATCCCCGGGGTCCGCGATGTCTACGTGCTGCCCTGCATGGGCGACGGCGGCCTGGCCCTGGCCGCGGCGGTGGCGGTGGCCTATCGCGAGAACGGTACGCGCTTCCCGGCGCCGAGCATGGCCCTCGGACCGGACGCGCGCAGCGCCGCACAGAATGCCGAGCTGATCGCCAGCCAGTACCCGCAGCTGGCCTACAGCCGGCCGGCCAACCTGATCGAGACGCTGGTCGAAGCGCTGCGGGAAAACCAGGTGCTGGGCATGTTCAAGGGCCGCATGGAGTTCGGTCCGCGCGCCTTGTGCAACCGCAGCATCGTCTACCATCCCGGCGATGCCAGCGCCAACGACTGGCTCAACCAGCGCATGGAACGCACCGAGTTCATGCCGTTCGCCCCGGTCACCGCGGTAGAACACGCCGAGGCTTGCTACGTTGGCTGGCGTGAAGACCAGGTGGCGGCCGACTACATGACCATGACCTACGACTGCCATGCGGATTTCCGCGAGCGCTGCCCGGCAGTGGTGCATGTCGACGGCACCGCGCGGCCGCAGATCATCCGACCGCAGGCCGATCCGTTCATGCACGCCCTGCTGCATGCCTGGCATGCCCGCAGCGGCCAGCCGGCGCTGATCAACACCTCCTTCAACCGCCACGAGGAACCGATCGTCTGCGCCCCGCAGGACGCCCTCGGCGCGCTGGAGGACGGCATGGTCGACCTGGTGGTGCTGGGCGAGTCCCTGCTGGTCTGGCGCAAGGGCGAGAACGCCTTCGCCAGGGCGCGCTTCGAGTGAGGCGCAGACCGCAGCGGAGCGGCACGGCGACGCGGGAACCGGCATGTACCTGATCTTTTCCGGCTACTTCGCCGCCGAGGGGCTGATCTATCCGTTCTGGCCGACCTGGCTGGCCAGCCTGGGCTTCGGCGCCAGCCAGATCGGCCTGTTGATCGCCGCGGCCTACTGGCCGCAGGTGATCGCCGGGGTGGCACTGACCTACGTGGCCGACTGGCGCATCGACCAGTTGCGCCTGGCGACCCTGCTGGCGGCCCTGGCCGGCGCCTGCGCCCTGCTGTTCCAACTGGCCGAGGGGCTGCCGCTGTTCATCGCCCTGAGCGTGCTCTACGGCGCGTTCTGGACCAGCGTGCTGCCGCTCACCGAATCCTACCTGCTCAAGCGCGACAAGGCCGCCCTGCAGAACTACGGGCGGGTACGCGCAGTCGGTTCGCTGGCCTTCATCCTCACCGCGACCCTGGGCGGCCTGCTGCTCGGTCGTTTCGGCCAGCAACTGGTGCCCGCCCTGGTCGGCCTGACCATGCTGCTCACCGCGCTGGCTTGCCTGTTCCTCCGTCGCCGCAACCTGCGCCGTCCGGACTCGCCGCTGCCGGGCGCCAGGCGCCGTCCCGACCTGCGCGCGATCCTCCGGCAACGTCCCCTGCTGCTGGCCATCGCCGCGGCGGGAATGATCCAACTGAGCCACTCGCTGTACTTCACCACCGCCTCGCTGGGCTGGCAGGCGCTGGGCTACTCGTCGTTCTCGGTCGGCGCCTTCTGGGGCCTGGCGGTGATCGCCGAGATCAGCTTCTTCGCCGTCTCCAACCGCATCCTGGACCGCCACCCGGCGCTCCAGGTGATGCTCTTCTCCAGCCTTTGCGCGGCGCTGCGCTGGGGCCTGCTGGCCGGCAGCGAACATCTCGCCGCGATCCTCCTCGGCCAGTGCCTGCACGCCCTCAGCTTCGCCGCCTATCACGCCGCGGTGATGCGCTACATCCGCGACCACGCGCCGGAAAGCGCGCGGGTACTGACCCAGGGGATCTACTACTCTCTGGCGGTAGCGCTGCCCATGGGCCTCGCCAGTCCGGCCGCCGGCTGGCTGTACGAAGGCCTGCCGCAGTGGTCCTATCTGATCATGGCGCTGTTCGCCCTCGGCGGCGCTGTCCTGGTCTGGCTTGCCCTACAGAGTGCCCGAGATGCATCGACTAGCGTTTTCAGCCGTTCTGTTTGACATGGACGGCGTCCTGATCAGCTCCCGCGAAGCCATCGCCGCGGCCTGGAGCCGGGTCGCCGGCGAACAGGGCGTGGCGCTCGGCCCGGACTGCCTGCGCGACCACGTGCACGGTCGCCCGGGCGGCTACACCCTGGACTATCTGTTCGGCCACCTGCCGACGGAGCGCCGGCGGATCCTCAAGCAACGGGTCGATGCGCTGGAGGAAGGCGCCGACTGTCCCCTGCTGCCCGGCGTCGCCGCGGTGATCCGCCAGTTGCGTTGGCTGGACGTGCCCTTGGCGCTGGTCACCAGCAGTTGGCCGGCACGCATCGACCACGTGCTGCGCCAGCACGACCTGCAGGCGGCGTTCCGCACCCTGGTCAGCCGCGACGACGTGGTCCATGGCAAGCCGGCTCCGGATGGCTACCGCCTGGCCGCGGCCAGGCTCGGCGTGGCACCGGCGCGCTGCCTGGTGTTCGAAGACTCCCTCAGCGGCGTGCAGGCCGCCTGCGCCGCCGGCGCGACCTGCGTGGCGATCGGCGAGGAGAGCGGCCTGCTCGCCGCCGGCGCGCACTGGTCGGTCCGGGATTTCCGCGAGCTGCGGATCGTCCGCGAAGACGACCGGCTGTACTGCCAGCATCGGTACCCCGCCACGACCGGCAGCGAGAGGAGCGTTGGCGTCCCATGAGCCCGACCCTGCAAGATGCCCGGCTGCTCTGGGACTTCCTCGGCCACGGCCGCTGCCATGTGCCCTGCGAACTGCTGGTGGTATGCGGCTCCTACGACCTGCGGGTCTGCGACCACGCCTGCGAACTGCTCGAGCGCGGCCTCGCCGAACGCCTGCTGTTCACCGGCAACACCGGGCACTGGACGCGCCATCTCTGGGTCGAGCCGGAAGCCGAGCTGTTCGCCCGCCACGCCAGGGCGCGCGGGGTAAGCGACAGCCTCATCGTGATCGAGCCGCGGGCGACCAACTTCGCCGAGAACATCGCCTTCGCCCGCGAGCTGTTCCCCGACCTGCGCCGCGCGACCTTCGTCACCAAGCCCAACTCGATCCGCCGCGTGGCGCTGACCCTGCCGGTCCGCTGGCCGGGTCTGGAGGGACATGTGGATGCGCCCGACTACGCATTTCCCGACGGCATCTCGAACCTGGTCGGCGTACTCGGGGTGATCGACGAGATGGTCGGCGACCTCGACCGCATCATGCGTTACCCGGCGCTGGGCTTCCAGGTCGCCTGCCCGATCCCGGCGCAGGTCATGGACGCCTGGGAACGCCTGGTGGCGCGCGGTTTCGACCGCCACCTGGTGAACCCGCCGCGCTGAGCTGACAGCACTGTAATCTTCCCCACAGCTTGCCGACAGGCGCGCGCCGCTAGGGTGTCCGCATCGCCGCACCGCCCTGGCGGGGCCGCGACCTCCCGGCTGCGCAGGCTCGCGCAGTCCGTCCTGCCACCTGCGTGGAAACCAGCGGATGCACAGAACTTCGCGACGCACCTTCGTCAAAGGCCTCGCCGCCACCGGTCTGCTCGGCGGACTGGGTCTCTGGCGCGCCCCGGCCTGGGCCCTGGCCGGGCCGGGCCAGCAGAACCTGCTCGCCGGCGACAGTTTCGACCTGTTCATCGGCGAGACCCCGGTGAACCTCAGCGGCTCGCCGGCCACCGCCATGACCATCAACGGTTCGCTGCCCGGCCCGACCCTGCGCTGGCGCGAAGGCGACAGCGTGACCCTGCGGGTGCGCAACCGCCTCGCCGAGGACACCTCGATCCACTGGCACGGCATCATCCTGCCGGCCAACATGGATGGCGTGCCGGGCCTCAGCTTCGAAGGCATCGCTCCCGGCGGTCTCTACGAATACCGCTTCAAGGTCCGGCAGAACGGCACCTACTGGTACCACAGCCACTCGGGGCTACAGGAGCAGGCCGGGGTATACGGCGCCCTGGTGATCGACGCCCGCGAGCCGGAACCGTTCAGCTACGACCGCGACTACGTGGTGCTGCTCAGCGACTGGTCGGACGAGAAGCCGCAGCGCATCCTCGCCAAGCTGAAGAAGCAGTCCGACTACTACAATTTCCACAAGCGCACCGTCGGCGACTTCATCGACGACGTCGGCGCCAACGGCTGGGCCGCGACCCTGGCCGACCGCAAGATGTGGGCCGAGATGAAGATGAGTCCCACCGATCTCGCCGACGTCAGCGGCTACACCTATACCTACCTGCTCAACGGACAGCCGCCGGACGGCAACTGGACCGGCCTGTTCCGCCCCGGCGAAAAACTCCGCCTGCGCTTCGTCAACGCCTCGGCGATGAGCTATTTCGACGTCCGCATTCCCGGCCTGAAGATGACCGTGGTGGCCGCCGACGGACAGCACGTCGAGCCGGTCAGCGTCGACGAGTTGCGCATCGCCGTGGCCGAGACCTACGACGTGATCGTCGAGCCGGGCGGCGAGCGCGCCTATACCCTCTTCGCCCAGTCCATGGACCGCAGCGGCTATGCCCGCGGCACCCTGGCGCTGGCCGAAGGGCTTAGCGCGCCGGTGCCGCCGCCCGATCCGCGCCCGCTGATCGGCATGGACGACATGGGCATGGGCGGCATGGACCACGGCGCCATGGGACATGGCGCGGCGACGAGCCGCCCAAGCGGCATGGACCATTCGAAGATGTCGGGCATGGACATGAATGGCATGGACCATTCGAAGATGGCCGGCATGGACATGAATGGCATGGACCATTCCAGGATGGGCATGGGCGCCATGCCGATGCAGTCCCATCCGGCTTCGGAAGACGGCAACCCGCTGGTCGACATGCAGACCATGACGCCGACACCGAAGCTCGCCGACCCCGGCCTCGGCCTGCGCGACAACGGGCGGCGGGTGCTGACCTACGCCGACCTGCGCAGCCGCTTCGCCGACCCGGACGGCCGCGAGCCGGGGCGCACCATCGAGCTGCACCTGACCGGGCACATGGAGAAGTTCGCCTGGTCCTTCGACGGCATCAAGTTCTCCGACGCCGAGCCGCTGCGCCTGACCTACGGCGAGCGCCTGCGGATCGTCCTGGTCAACGACACCATGATGACCCACCCGATCCACCTGCACGGCATGTGGAGCGACCTGGAGGACGAGCAAGGCAACTTCCTGGTGCGCAAGCACACCATCGACATGCCGCCGGGCACCCGCCGCAGCTACCGGGTCACCGCCGACGCCCTGGGACGCTGGGCCTACCACTGCCACCTGCTGTTCCACATGGAGATGGGCATGTTCCGCGAAGTGCGGGTAGACGAAGGAGACAACGCATGAGCCGCCAGCCGAAACCCGCCCGCCTGGCCGGCGGTGCCCTCGCCCTGGGTCTGCTGCTGGGCCTGCCGAATCCCGTCGAGGCCGCGCAGGACAATGGCATGGACCACTCGGCCATGAACCACGGCGCGATGCCTGGCATGGACCACGGCCAGAGGACCTCCGCCCCGGCGAAACCCATGGACCACCAGGGGATGGGGCATGGCCGGATGCCGGGCATGGACCACGGCGCCGCATCGCCCGCCCCGGCACAGCCCATGGAGCACCAGGGAATGGACCATGGCCGGATGCCGGGGATGAGCCACGCTGCGCGGCAACCTCCGGCGCAGGCCGCGCCCAGCCGGAGCCGTACGCCGATCCCGGTGCCGACCGAGGCCGACCGCCGTGCCGCCTTTCCGCCGCTGGAGGGGCACAAGGTGCACGACAGCGCGCTGAACAGCTTCTTCCTGCTCGACCAGTTGGAATACCAGGACGCCGACGACGGCAGCGCGCTGGCCTGGGACGCCAGCGGCTGGATCGGCGGCGACATCAACCGCCTGTGGCTGCGCAGCGAAGGCGAACGGCTCGACGGCAAGACCGAGGACGCCGAGGTCCAGGCGCTGTTCGGGCACGCCATCGGTCCCTGGTGGGACCTGGTCGCCGGCGTGCGCCAGGATTTCAAGCCCGGCTCGCCGCAGACCTGGGCGGCGTTCGGCGTGCAGGGCCTGGCGCTCTACGACTTCGAGGCGGAAGTCACCGCCTTCCTCGGCGAGAACGGCCAGAGCGCGCTGCGCCTGGAGGGCGAGTACGACATCCTGTTGACCAACCGGCTGATCCTCCAGCCCAGCGCCGAGGTCAACCTGTACGGCAGGAACGATCCCGCCCGCGGCATCGGTTCGGGCCTTGCCGACAGCGAGCTGGGCCTGCGCCTGCGCTACGAGATCCGTCGCGAGTTCGCGCCCTACATCGGAGTGACCTGGAACCGCTCCTACGGCAACAGCGCCGACCTGGCCCGCGCCGAGGGCGAGGACGACGACGAGGCGCGCTTCGTCGCCGGCATCCGCATGTGGTTCTGAACGCGATCGCGGCCAGCCGCTAGCGGTAGCCGTCGAGCAACGGCGAATCGTCGACGAGGTCGCAGCGTTCCAGCGCTGGCAGGTTGCACGGCCGGTAGTCGGGGCATTCGTCCAGCCGCCGCTGTACCGAACGGTGCAGCTTGACCCGGGTTTCCTGCCCGACCGGTTCCAGCGGCCGCGAGCGCGGCCGGCCACGCGACCAGCGCCAGGCGCGGTTGCCGCTGCGGCGGTCCCAGACCAGCAGCGGCAGCCACTCGGCCAGGCGCCAGGGCCGGGTCATCACCGGCAGGATCGGCGCGGTCGGGTCCGGCCCCTGCTTCGAGCGCGCGCGCAACTGGTCGCGGCTGCGCGCCGGGTCGACATGCAGGCCGGCCTCCAGTGCCTCGCCGAGCATCCAGGTAAAGGCCACCAGGGCCAGCCGCGAGTCCTTCGGCGCATAGCCGCCGCCGACATCGGAGTGCATGCCGGGGAACCACACCTGCAACACGTCGGACTTGCGGTCCTTCTCGCCGAACCAGAGGTTCTGCCGGAAGAAGCAGCGGCATTCGTCGATGGCCAGGGCCTGGCGGACCACGTCGACCATTTCGTTGTTCGAGGAATAGGGCACGGTCAGCGGGTCGTAGACCCAGCCCACCGAGGTCACGGTGTCGAACAGGCCGAGGAAGTGCACCTTCACCTGCCGGCCGAAGACCTTGCGGAAGCGTCCCAGCAGGCCGAAGTCCGGTCCGCGACGACGCGTGCCGGCCCGCTTGTCTTCGTCGCGGGGCGGCATGCGGGTGGTGAGCAGGGTCCAGGCGTAGTCGAAGAGGTGCGGCTGGTGCGCATCGATCAGGCCCACCGCGCGCAGCATCGCGGCCAGCACGCGCACCGCATAGGCGCCGCGGGAAAAGCCGAAGAGGAATATCTGGTCGCCGGGCCGGTAGTGCTCGGCGAGGAAGCGATAGGCGCCCTCGACGTTACGCTTGAGTCCCCAGCCGAAGGCCAGGCCGGCGATCCGCGAGGGAAACTTCTGCCACTCGAACAGGGTTTCCTTCAGGCCGAAGGTGCCGACGCCCTGGTCGTAGTAGGCCAGCACCCTGCGCGGATCGCGCGACAGCGAGCGGTACAGGCGCACCACGTTGGTCGGCTGGTCGCCGAAGCGGTTCGAGGTTCCGTCGATGCAGACCACCAACTGGCGCGGCGCGTCGTTGTCCTGGGCACTGCCGGCAGGCGGCAAGGCGGAATCGGGGGAGAGATCGTCCATTGGGCTCACGCAGGCAAAGCCTGACTTCCGTCGGCGGTGGATGGGAATGGCGACGCATGATACCCAACCTGGATGATCCGCCAAGCGCGCATTGCCGGGAAACGGCGGCAAAGACGAAAAGCCCCTGGAGCCGCAGGGCGGATAACCGCTTCGCGGTTATCCGCCGCCCCGGGCTTCGGCGAGGGCGGGTCGAGCCGGCCGCTCAGCCTGCCCTGGATACCCCGAGGAACGGCTGCCACGCCGGCGCGCCGCTATCCGCCGCGGCCTTGAGGGCGGCCACCGCCGCGTCGACGTCGGCCTCGCGGGTGTAGCGACCGAGGCTCAGGCGCACGCTGCGGCCAGCGCTGGCGGCGTCGTGGCCGAGGGCGAGAAGCACGTGGGACGGCGCCGGCCGCGCCGAGTTGCAGGCCGAGGTGCTGGACACCGCCAGGCTGGACTCCAGCGCCTGGGGGACGAAAGCCGGGTTGTCGAAGGTCAGGTTCAGGGTATGCGCGATGCGTGCGTCGGCGCTGCCGTTCAGGCGCCAGCCGTCGATCTGCGCCAGCCCCTCCAGCAGACGCCGCTGGAGTCCGGCGATGCGCCTGCCCTCCTCCTCGAAAAGCTCGCCGGCGAGGGCGAAGGCCTCGCCCATACCGACGATCTGGTGGGTCGCCAGGGTCCCGGAACGCAGGCCCTGCTCGTGTCCGCCGCCGTGGATCTGCGCCTTCAGCCGCCGCTCGGCGCGCGGCCCGACGTACAACGCGCCGATGCCCTTGGGCCCGTAGGTCTTGTGTGCGGAGAACGACATCAGGTCCACCGCCAGGCGGCCCAGGTCGATCGCCACCTTGCCGCTGGCCTGCGCCGCGTCGACGTGGAACAGCGCGCCGCGCTCGCGCACCCGTTCGCCGATGGCGGCGATGTCGGTCAGGGTGCCGAGTTCGTTGTTGACCCGCATCAGCGACACCAGGCGGGTATCGGCGCGCCAGGCCGCCTCCACCTGTTCCGGCCGGATCAGGCCGTCGGCGCCGGGCGCCAGCCAGGTCACGCTCCAGCCGTCAGCGGCGAGTTGCTGCACGGTGTCCAGCACCGCCTTGTGCTCCAGGCGACTGGTGATCAGGTGGCCGGGCGCGTCCAGCGCCTGGGCCACGCCCTTGAGGGCCAGGTTGTTGGATTCGGTGGCGCCGGAAGTCCAGACGATCTGCCCGGCGCTGGCGCCGACCAGCGCGGCCACCTGCTCCCTGGCCCGCTCCACTGCCCGCCGCGCCTGGCGGCCGTAGGCATGGGAGTTCGACGCGGGATTGCCAAAACACGCCTGGTAGCCGAGACACTCCACCATGGCCCGGATCACGCGCTCGTCCACGGGCGTGGTGGCGGCGTAATCGAAGTACAACGGTAACGAACTCATCGCATTCCCCCAATCGATCGGACGGACCCGGAAGCCGACATGGCTCCTTGTCCCTGACGGGCCCGCAGGCCGATCTTAAGAAAAGCGCCGGGGCGTCTGGAAAGAACCTTTCGGAACATCCTTAGAGTCAGCATGGTTTCCCGCCTCAGATTCCCAGCCCGGCCACCCGCAGGTGCTCTTCCAGGCGCAGCGCCGGTATCGCTCCGAGCAACTCGCGGGTATAGGGGTGGCGCGGCTGGCTGAACAGCGCAGCGGCGCTGCCCTGCTCCACCACCCGGCCGTCCTTGAGCACCAGGATGTCATGGGCCAGGGCGCGTACCACGGCCAGGTCGTGGCTGATGAACAGGTAGCTCAGCCCGTGGCGACGCTGCAACCGACGCAGCAGCTCGACCACCTGGCACTGCACGCTGCGGTCGAGCGCCGAGGTCGGTTCGTCGAGCAGGATCAGCGCCGGCTTCAGCACCAGCGCGCGGGCGATGGCGATGCGCTGGCGCTGGCCGCCGG
>NZ_KV811300.1:0-27508 GCF_001813025.1 Pseudomonas sp. HMSC066A08 | reverse complement strand
GGCGCTGGCCGCCGGAAAACTCGTGGGGATAGCGTTCCAGGCAAGGCTCGTCGAGACCGACCTCGCGCAGCGCCTCCAGCACCCGCGCGCGGCGTTCGCCGGCATCGCCGATGCCATGGATACGCAGGCCTTCGCCGACGATCTGTTCCACGCTCAGGCGCGGGTTGAGGCTGCCGTAGGGGTCCTGGAACACCGCCTGGAACTGCCGGCGCAATGGCAACAGGCGCTTGCCGTGCAACCGGTCGAGGCGCTCGCCCTGGAACAGGATCTGCCCTTCGGCCGGCAACAGGCGCAGCAGCGCCTGGCCGAGGGAGGATTTGCCCGAACCGCTTTCGCCGACGATTCCCAGGGTGCTGCCACGGCGCAGCCGCAGGCTGACCTCGTGTACCGCGCGCAGTCCCGCGCGCCGGCGCAGCCAGCCGCCGTGCGCGGCGTAGTCGAGGCTCAGCGCGCGCACCTCCAGGCAGGTCTCGCGGCACGCCACCGGCTCCGCCAGCCCACCCGGCTCGGCCTCGATCAGCAGGCGCGTGTAGGGATGCCGGGGCGAGCGGAACAGCGGCTCGCAGGCGTTCTCCTCGACGATCCGGCCATCGCGCATCACGCAGACCCGATCGGCGACCCGGCGCACCAGGTTGAGGTCGTGGCTGATCAGCAGGATCGCCATGCCCAGCCGTCGCTGCAAGCTTTGCAGCAGCTCCAGGAGGCGTTTCTGCACGGTGACGTCGAGAGCCGTGGTCGGTTCGTCGGCGATCAGCAGTTGCGGTTCGCAGGCCAGCGCCATGGCCAGCATCACTCGCTGCCGCTGGCCGCCGGAGAGCTGGTGCGGATAGGCCTCGAGCAGGCGTCGCGGCCGCTCGAGGCCGGCCAGTTCGAGCAACTCCAGTACCCGCCCGCGCAGCGCGGCGCCACGCAGGCGGCGATGCAGGCGCAGGCCCTCGCCGACCTGGCGGCCGATGCGCTGCAACGGATTGAGCGAGGTCATCGGCTCCTGGAACACCATGCCGATGCGCTGCCCACGAATCGCCAGCAATGCCTGCGGCGACAGCGCGAGCAGTTCCTCGCCGTCCAGGCGCACGCTGCCGCCCAGGCGCGCCGCGCCCGGCAGCAGGCGCAGCAGGGCATGGGCGGTCTGCGACTTGCCGGAACCGGACTCGCCGACCAGGGCCAGGGTCTCGCCGGCGCGCAGGCTGAAGTCGATTCCCTTCACGACCTGCGTGTCGCCATAGGCGACGCTCAGGTTTTCCACTCGCAACAGTTCCCGGTTCATCTCATGTCCTCGGATCGAAGGCGTCGCGCACCGCTTCGCCGATGAACACCAGCAGGCTGAGCAAGGTCGCCAGGACCACGAACACGGTCAGCCCGAGCCAGGGCGCCTGGAGGTTGTCGCGGCCTTGCCCGACCAGTTCGCCAAGGCTCGGCGAGCCGGGTGGCAGGCCGAAACCGAGGAAGTCCAGGGCGGTCAGGGTGGTTACCGCGCCACAGAGCAGGAACGGCAGGAAGGTCAGGGTCGCGACCATGGCGTTGGGCAGGATGTGCCGGAACATCACCCCGGCGTCGCCGAGGCCGAGGGTCCGCGCCGCCTTGACGTACTCCAGGTGACGACCGCGAAGGAACTCGGCGCGAACCACGTCGACCAGGCTGGTCCAGGAGAACAGCAGCATGATCGCCAGCAGCCAGCCGACCCCGGGCTGCACCAGGCTGGCGAGGATGATCAGCAGGTAAAGCATCGGCAGCCCCGACCAGACCTCGATGAAGCGCTGGCCGAACAGGTCGATCCAGCCGCCGTAGTAGCCCTGCACCGCGCCGGCGCAGATTCCCAGCAACGACGAGGCCAGGGTCAGGCCGAGGGCGAAGAGAATCGACAGGCGCAAGCCGTAGATCACCCGCGCGAGCACATCGCGGCCCTGGTCGTCGGTACCCAGCCAGTTCTCCGCCGAGGGCGGCGCCGGCGCCGGGCGCGCGTAGTTGATGCTGCGGGCGTCGAAGCGGATCGGCGGCCACAGCGCCCAGCCGTCGCGGGCGATGCGTTCGCTCATGAAGCGGCCGCGGTAGTCCGGCGGGAACGGCAGCTCGCCGCCGAAGGCGGTTTCCGGATAGTCCCGCAGCACCGGCAGGAACCACTGGCCACGGTATTCCAGCAGCAGCGGGCGGTCGTTGGCGATCAGCTCGGCGAACAGGCAGGCGACGAACAGCGCGAGGAACAGCCGCAGCGCCAGGCGCCCGCGGCGGTTGGCACGGAACGCGGCGAGGCGGCGGCGGTGCAGCGGGGAAAGGACGATGGCCATCTCACTGTTTCCTCGCGGCGAAGTCGATGCGCGGGTCGACCAGGCTGTAGGCCAGATCGCCGGCCAGCTTCACCAGCAACCCGAGCAGGGTGAAGATGAACAGGCTGCCGAACACCACCGGGTAGTCGCGGCCGAGCGCCGCTTCGTAGCCCATCAGGCCGAGGCCGTCGAGGGAGAACAGCACCTCGATCAGCAGCGACCCGGTGAAGAACACCGAGACCAGCGCCGCCGGCAGCCCGGCCACCACCAACAGCATGGCGTTGCGGAACACATGGCCGTAGAGCACCCGGCGCTCGCTGAGCCCCTTGGCGCGAGCGGTGGCGACGTACTGCCTGGATATCTCGTCGAGGAAGCTGTTCTTGGTCAGCAGGGTCAGGCTGGCGAAACCGCCGACCACCAGCGAACCCACCGGCAGCGCCAGGTGCCAGAGGTAATCGGCGAAGCGCGCCAGCGGGCCGAGGCGCTCGGCGCCCTCGGAAGCCAGGCCGCGCAGGGGGAACCAGTCCAGGTAGCTGCCGCCGGCGAACAGCACGATCAGGACGATGGCGAAGAGGAAGCCGGGCACCGCGTAGCCGACCACCACCAGCGCGCTGCTCCACAGGTCGAAGGCGCTGCCGTGGCGCACCGCCTTGGCCACCCCCAGGGGAATCGACACCAGGTAGGTGATCAGCGTCGCCCACAAGCCCAGGGACAGCGAGACCGGCAGCTTCTCGGCGATCAGGTCGACGACCCGCGCGTCGCGGTAGAAGCTCTCGCCGAAATCCAGCCGGGCGTAGCTCGACAGCATCAGCCAGAGCCGTTGCAGCGGCGGCTTGTCGAAGCCGTACTGGCGCTCCAGGGCGGCCACCAGCTGCGGATCGATGCCGGTCTCGCCGTGGCGCTGCGGTTCCAGAGCGCCATGCCCGCCCTCCCCGCCACGCCCCAGCGGGCCACCGCCGTCGACGCCCTGCAGGCGCGCGATGGCCTGTTCCACCGGCCCGCCGGGTGCGGCCTGGACGATGGCGAAGTTGATCAGCAGGATGCCCAGCAGGGTCGGCAGGATCAGCGCCAGGCGGCGCAACAGGTAGCCGCCCATGTCACTGCGCCTCCCGGCTCGGCACGGCCCGCTCGCGGACTTCCCACCAGGTGTTCAGCCCCAGGCTGTAGCGCGGCGCCTGCGGCGGTCGGCCGAAGCGATTCCAGCTGGCGATCCAGACCTCGTCGGCATACCAGGTCGGGATCAGGTAGTAGCCCCATTGCAGCACCCGGTCGAGGGCGCGCACGGCGGTTTCCAGGGCGGCCCGCGAGTCGGCCTCGACCACCGCCTGCACCAGCCGGTCGATGGCCGGGTCCTTCAGGCCGATGCGGTTGTAGCCGCCGGGATCGGCGTAGCTGGAGGAATGCCAGAAGCTGTACTGCTCGTTGCCCGGCGAATTGGACTGGGAGAAGCTCGAAACGATCATGTCGTAGTCCCGCGCACGTATGCGCTCGATGTATTGCGAAGCGTCCACCTGGCGCAGGCGCATATCGATGCCGATCCGCGCCAGGTTGCGCTGGAACGGCAGCAGCGCGCGCTCCAGGCCCTTGCCCTGGAGCAGGAGGTCGAAGCGCAGCGGCCGTCCGGCGGTATCCAGCAGGCGCCCGTCGCTGGCATGCCAGCCGGCCTCGCCGAGCAGGCGGTAGGCCTGCACCAGGCGCTCATGGATATCGCCGCTGCCGTCGTTCACCGGCGGAGCGTAGGCCTGGCCGAAGACCTCCTCGGGGATCTGCCCGCGCAGTGGCTCCAGCAAGGCCAGTTCGTCGGCGCCGGGAAGGCCGCGAGCGGCCATCTCCGAGTTGTCGAAATAGCTGCGCAGGCGCTTGTAGCGACCGCCGAAGAGCTGTCGGTTGGTCCATTCGAAGTCGAACAGCAGGCTCAGCGCCTGGCGTACCCGACGGTCTTCGAACAGCGGCCGGCGCAGGTTGAACACCAGGCCCTGGAGGCTGGCCGGGTACGGGTAGGGAAAGCTCTCCTGGCGCAACCGGCCATCGCGCAGGGCCGGCGAGTCGTAGCCGCTGCTCCAGGCCTTGACGCTGGTCTCGACATTGATGTCGGCCTGCCCGGCCTTGAACGCCTGCAAGGCCACGCCGCTGTCGCGGTAGTAGTCGAAACGGATCCGCTCGAAGTTGTACAGGCCACGCCCGACCGGCAGGTCGCGAGCCCACCAGTCGGGGTTGCGCCGGTAGCTCACCGAACGCCCCGCCTCGGCCTTCTCCAGCCGGTACGGGCCGCTGCCCAGCGGCGGCTGCATGCCGCTGCGGTTGAAGTCGCGCCCCTGCCACCAATGCCTGGGCAGCACGTAGAGCTGGGCCAGTACCAGCGGCAGTTCGCGGTTGCCGGCATGACGGAAGTCGAAGCGGATACGCAGGCGATCCTCCACCACCGGCTCGCGGACCTCCTTGTAGTAGGCGCGCCAGAACGGGCTGCCCTGCTCGACCAGGCTGTCGAAGGAAAACTTCACGTCCTCGGCGGTGACCGCCACGCCGTCGCTGAAGCGCGCCCGCGGATCGATATGGAAACGCACCCAGCTGTTGTCCGGGGCTTTCTCGATGTAGCGCGCCAGGTAGCCGTATTCGGTGAACGGCTCGTCCAGCGACTGGAAGCCGAGGGTTTCGTAGATCAGCGCGGCCTGGGTCATGCTGATCGGCGTGCCGCGGTTGGCGAAGGGGTTCAGCGTGTCGAAGCTGCCGCTTTCCATCCGCCGCAGGCTGCCGCCCTTGGGCGCCTGCGGGTCGACGAAGTCGAAGTGCTGGAAACCCGGCGGGTATTTCGCCGGCTCGTCGTAGAGCGTGATGGCATGGCGCGGCTCGCTGCGGGCCAGGCTGGCGAGCAGGCAGCAGGCGAAGACAAGGATGCGTCCGGGCATGGCTCAACCACCGAAGTGATAGCTGAAGTCCAGCCACCATTGGCGGCCCATGGCGTCGTAGTTGCCGGTGGGATAGTACGGCCAGCCATCGGAGTCGTCCTCCTTGATCTGGTCGAGCAGGTTGTTCACCGTCAGGCCGACGCTGGCGCGGTCGTTGAGCCGGTAGCGGGCGCTGGCGTTGAACACCGTCCACGGGCTCAGGCGCCCGCTGCCGGCGGCGTTGGTAACGCTGCCGTAGCGCACCGCGAAGAGCGTCGAGGTGAACTGTGCGTAGTCCCAGGTCAGGCTGGCGTTGAGTTTGCTGCGCCAGTCGTGGGAGTCGAGGCTGTCGCGCTGGTTTTCGCTGGGGTAGTCGTCGGACTGCTTGTAGTCGTGGGACAACACCAGGGTGTAGCCGAGGGTCGAGGAGAACGCGCCGTAGTCACCGGCGCCCCAGCGGATGTTGCTGCGCAGGTCGATGCCGCTGGTGCGCTCCTTGGCCGCGTTGATGGCATTGACGTAGACCTTGTTCAGGCGATTCGGATCGACGCTGGCGTCGCCGGCGTTGCGCTCGACCCGCGCCAGGGTGTCGCGGCACTGCGCCGAGTCCGGATCGAGCCCGCCGCTGCGGCAGGCCGCCTCGTCGCGCAGCAGTTTGTCCGGATCGAGGGTGGTCAGCAGGTCATCGATCTGGATGTGGTAGTAGTCGGCGGAAAAGTCGAACCTGCTCGACGGCGACCAGACGAAGCCGTAGCTCCAGTAGCGCCCGCGCTCGGACTTCAGGTCGGGCGTGCCGCTCTGCACGTAGTCGACCCGGCCGTTCTTGCAGGCGCCGTCGACGCCTTTCTCGCAACCGTAGTAGTCCTTCTGCGCCGGGTAGTAGCCGTTGGCGTCGGCCTGGTAGATGTAGTTCAGGTCCGGCGCGCGGAAGCTGGTGCCGTAGCTGCCGCGTAGCAGCAGGCTGGTCAGCGGGCGCCACTCCAGCCCCAGGTTGTAGGTGCTCTGCTCCTCGGTGCGACCGCTGAACCTGTACTGATCCCAGCGGCCGGCGGCGGACGCCAGCAGCGTGTCGTGCAGCGGGATGCTGAATTCGCCGCCGGCGGCGTAACGGTCGCGCGAGCCGCCGGAGCTGCTGGCCTTGGAGACGTTGTAGAGAGAGCCGTCGTTGTATTGCGAGTCGGGGCGGATCCTGTAGCCCTGCTTGCCCACCTCCAGCACGCCGGCGAAGGCCACCGGGCCGGCCGGAAGGTCGAACAGCTCGCCGTTGCCGGTGAAGCTGTAGGTCTGCGAGTAGGACTCGCTGTGCTGGGTCACGTTGCGCCGCAGGCTGCGCCACTCTTCCTCGCTCAGCGGACGTCCGAGGCGCGCCGGATCGGGATCGTAGACCGGGTAGCCGTCGCGTTCGCCGAGCTTGCGGCCCAGGTACAGGTCGAGGATCCCGGCCGCCGGGGTGTAGCGGGTAGTGCGGTCGCTGCGGTACTCGGAGCGGGTCGCGGCCAGTTCGTATTCCCAGGAGGTATTGGCGATGCGGTCGCTGTAGCCGAGGGTGCCGGTCCAGGACACCTCGCGCCACTTGCTGTTGTTGCTGCTCTTGCCGCCGATCTCCTCGGGCGAGAACAGCCGGTACCAGCGCTCCAGGTCGCCGCTGGAGGCATTGATGAAGTCCGGCGAGGTGAAGGACGGCCCGCGGGTATTGTTCTGCAGGTGGTCGAAGCCGAACAGCAGGTCGGCGAACAGCTTGCCGCTGTCGCTCAGGTGCCAGGTGCCACCGGCGTAGCCGTCGTAGTTTTCCTTCTTGGTCTGCAGGGTCCAGTAGTTGTTGTAGTACTGGTCGGTCATGCAGCGATAGCCACCCCTGGCGCCCGGCACCGGCGCCACGTTGCCGCCGAACAGGCCGCCGAGGCCGGCGCAGGAGGCGTCGCCGAGGTAGCGTCCGCTCTGCGGGTTCAGCCGGTAGCCGACGTTGTTGCCGTCCGGGTAGCTGTCCATGAAACCGCGCTGGTTGGCCCAGACCGGCTGGCGCTGCTCGACCTGCAGGCCGAACAGGCCTTCGAAGTCGCCCGTCGCGCCGCCGCCGACCAGTTGCAGGCGCTGGTTGTCGCCGCCGCCGCGCTCGGTGGTGCCGGCGCGCAGGTTGACGTCGACGCCATCGAATTTCTTCTTCAGGACGATATTGACCACCCCGGCGATGGCATCCGAGCCATAGATCGCCGAGGCGCCGCCGCTGAGGATCTCGATGCGGTCGATCATGACCGCCGGGATGTTCGCCAGGTTGGTGAAGTTCACCGAGCCGCCATAGGCGGTCGGGTAGTCGGCGACGCGCCGGCCGTTGATCAGCACCAGCGTGTGGTTGGGGCCGAGATCGCGCAGGTTGAGGGCGTTGGCCGCCGGTTGCCAGGTATTGCCGTAATCCTCGCCCTGGGTCATGCCGGTGTTCTGGGTCTGCGTCTGCAAGGCCTCGAAGACGTTGCGGTAGCCACGGCTCGCGATTTCCTCGCTGCTGATCACCGTGACCGGCGAAGGCCCTTCCTGCTGGGCGCGGGGAATCCGCGAGCCGGTCACCACCACGCGCTCCAGGGTCTGCTCCGCTTTCGCCGCCAGCGGCTGCGCCTCCGCCGCCGGTACGGCCGCGCGCAGCGGCGCGGCGGAAATCACCGCACCGCGCTCGGAACGGCGGAACTGCAGGCCGCTACCGCGCAGGGCCTGTTCCAGGGCCTGGTCGACACTGAGCGGACCGCGCACCGCCGGCGCCTGCCGGCCGCGCACCAACGCCTGCTCGAAGGAGATCAGCAAGCCGCTCTGCCGCGAGATGCCCAGCAGCACCTGGTCCAGCGGGCCGGCGGCGACATCGAAGGTGAGCGCCTTGGCGGCGGGCGCGGGCGTCTCCGCACGTGCCTCCGGCGGCGCGGCGTAGGCCGCCGCGAGCAGCGCGGCCAGGGCCAGGCTGGAAGGCAGGCGTGTGGATGGAGCATGGTGCGGCATCGTTCGGTTCCCCCCGAAAACATGGTTTCCAGGGGATGAGCGATGAGCGCGGGAGATTTGCAGGTCCGGCTTGGAACGCTTTGTTCTGAGCTTATAAGCGCGGGCGAATAGGCGTATCGGCGGATAACGCCTCCGGCGTTATTCGCCCTACCCGACAATCTTCCCAGCTCCGCTACCGGCCTTGCCCCGCATAGAGCGAATAGCCGCTTGCGGCTATTCGCCGGTTCAGGCACGGCGTATCGGCGGATAACGCCCCTGGCGTTATTCGCCCTACCCGAAAATCTTCCCAGCTCCGCTACCGGCCTTGCCCCGCATAGGGCGAATGGCCGCTCTCGGGTCAGTACGTCAGCGCTCCGCACCAGTGCGCGCTCTTCAGTTCCTCGTAGAGCGCGCCGATCTTCAGCGAGCACTGCCGCGACGGCGGGTAGATCAGCGACACCGGGCACAGCGGCGGTTCGAACGGCTGGAGGATACGTACCAGTCGACGACGGCGGATCGCCTCCTCGGCCATGAAGCCCATCACCTGGACGATGCCCTGGCCGACCAGCGCCGCGTCGACCAGCGCGTCGGCCACGTCCAGCACCAGGTCGCCGCGCACCGCCAGGCTCAGCGGCTGGCCGTCGCGCTGGAACTGCCATTCCAGCAGCTTGCCGGTATGCAGGTCGCGCACCGTCGGGCAGTTGTGCCCGGCGAGTTGCTCCAGGCGCTCCGGCGTGCCGTGGCTGCGCAGGTATTCCGGCGACGCCACCGTGACCCAACGCAAGGCCGCCAATGGCCGGGCGATCAGGCGCACGTCGCCGACCCGGCCGAGACGCACGGCGGCGTCGAAGCCTTCCTCGGTGAGGTCGACCAGACGATCGGTCATCGCCGCCTCGATCTGCAATTGCGGGTAGCGCCGCGTCAGTTCGCGCAGTACCGGCATGATCACGATCCGCCCGAGCGCCTGCGGGGTGGTGATC
Organism: Pseudomonas sp. HMSC066A08; assembly: GCF_001813025.1. Lineage (NCBI taxonomy): Bacteria > Pseudomonadati > Pseudomonadota > Gammaproteobacteria > Pseudomonadales > Pseudomonadaceae > Pseudomonas > Pseudomonas sp. HMSC066A08. The sequence goes on along the minus strand of NZ_KV811300.1, from coordinate 18,418 downwards.
TTCAGCGGACCGCTCGGTGCGCACTGGCGGTCCACCAGCAACTTCTCGACTTCCTCCAGCTCCGCCAGCAAGGGTGCGCAGCGCTCGTAGAACAGCTGGCCGTCCGGGGTCAGGCTGACGCTGCGGGTGGTGCGGTGCAGCAGACGAACGCCAAGTCCGGCTTCCAGCCGGCCGATGGCGCGCGACAGGCCGGACTGGGTCAGACCGAGAGAAACGGCGGCCTGGGTGAAGCTACGGGTCTCGGCCACGCGGGCGAGCAACTTGACGGCATTCAGGTCCATGGCGGGCTCATCGATGATTATTTTCATCAGTGAAAGGACGAAGAGGCTATTTATCACGATTCCAGCATGAGAAACACTGGCCGCGCCCAACCCAGACCAGGAGTCCCGCCGTGACGGACCGTGCCGCCCCTTCCAACTGGATGCTCGCCCTGCTCGCCTGCGCGCAACTGATCATCGCCCTCGACGCCACCATCGTGTTCGTCGCTCTGCCGGAAATCAGCCGGGCGCTGGATTTTTCGGCGCAACGCCTGCAATGGGTGGTGAGCGCCTATACGGTGGCCTTCGGCGGCTTCCTCCTGCTCGGCGGGCGCGCCACCGACCTGCTCGGCCGGCGCCGCATGTACGTCCTCGGGCAAAGCCTGTACGCCCTCGCCTCCCTCGCGGGCGGCCTGGCCCAGAGCGAGTTGCCGTTGATCCTCGCCCGCGCCGCGCAGGGCCTGGGTGGCGCACTGCTGTTCCCGGCAACCCTGGCGCTGATCGGCAATCACTTCGCCGAGGGCCCGGCGCGCAATCGCGCCCTGGCGATCTGGAGCATCGCCTCGGCGTTCGGCCTGGCCCTCGGCTCGGCGCTCGGCGGCGCGCTCACCGAGCTGTTCGGCTGGGCCTCGATCTTCCTGGTCAACGTGCCGCTGGCCGGCGCCGCGGCGCTGCTCGCCCTGCGCCTGATCCCGGCCGACGCCCGGCGCCAGCGCGGTCGGCGCTTCGACCTGGCCGGCGCGCTGACGGTCACCGCCGGCGCCACCCTGCTGGTCTTCGCCCTGGTCCAGGGCCCCGAGTCGGGCTGGGATGCGCCCTCGGTACGTTTCGGACTTTACCTTTCCGTCCCGCTGCTACTGGCGTTCCTCGCCATCGAACACTACAGCCGCGACCCGCTGATGCCGCTGCGCCTGCTGGGCAACCGCAACCTGCAGGTGGCGATGCTGCTGACCGCGATCTTCATGAGCAGCTACGGCGTGCAGTACTACTTCCTGGCCATCTACTTCCAGTCGGTGTACGGCTACAGCGTGTTGCAGACCGGCCTGGCGTTCCTCCCGGCGACGCTGCTCTGCACCCTCGGCATCCGCGTCGCCGAGCGCCTGCTGGCCCGCCACGGGGCACGCGCGACGCTGGTCGCCGGCCTGCTGCTGGGCGCACTCGGGCTCGGCCTGCTGGCGGCGTGCCTGCCGCTGGGGCGCGGCTTCCTGACGCTGCTGCCGGCCATCGTGATCCTCAGCGTCGGCCAGGGCATGACCTGGACCGCCATGTGGGTCAGCGCCGCCAGCGGCGTCGACCCCGCCGAACAGGGCGTCGCCTCGGGGATGGCCTCGATGACCCAGCAGATCGGCGGCGCGCTCGGCCTGGCCCTGCTGGTGGCGCTGGCGAACGCCCAGGTACGCGGCGCCGACGCCGCCAGCCTGCTGGCCAGCCAGGCGCGCGGCATCGAATGGGTGACCGCGCTCAGCGCCCTGCTCGCCCTGTTCGGCGCCGCCCTGGCCCTGCGCCTGCGCCGCGAGGAGCCCGCGGCGTTGCAGCCGAGTCGCGGCTGATCCCGCTCAGGCGTCGCCCAACTCGGCGCCGAGTTCCAGCGCCAGGGCCTGGAAGGCCAGGCGCGCGGCACCGGGGTGGCTGCCCTGGCGCCAGAACAGCGCTACCTGACGGGCCGGCAGCGCCGGCCGCAGCGCCACGCAGCGCAACCCGGCCTGCTGGCGCGCCACCGCCTCCGGCAGGATGCTTGCCAGTCTTCCGCGGCGAACCACGTCGACGATGGCGCTGATCGAGTTCGCCTCCAACGCAACCCGCGCCGTCACTCCTTGCTGGCGCAGGTATGCGTCGATGTGCCGGCGCGTGGCGAAGTCGTCGCGCAACAACGCCAACGGCAACTCCGCCAGCGCTGCGGCGGCCAGCGGCGCGTCGGCCGCCGGGTGTTCCGCCCCCAGCACCAGGCCCAGGCGCTCCAGGTAGAGCGGCTGGCTGTCGATCTCCACCGAACCCGGTTCGCTGAAGGCCACGCCAAGGTCCAGGCGATCGTCGATCAGCGCCGCCTCCAGGGCGTCCTGGGGCAACTCCTCGAGGCTCAACTCGATGCCCGGATAGCGCTGATTGAACGGATCCACCAGGGCGCCCACCAGATAGCAGGTGAAGGTCGGCGTCATGCCCAGGCGCAGGCGGCCGCGACTGAGGTCGCGCACCTCGTGGATCGCCCGTTGCGCCGCTTCCAGCTCGCGCAAGGCACGCCGCGCATGAAGCAGGTACAGCTCGCCGGCATCGGTGGGACGTACGCTCCTACCGGAGCGGTCGAGCAATTGCACGCGCAGTTGTTCTTCCAGTTGCCGCACCTGCTGCGACAGGGTTGGCTGCGAAACGTGCAGCGCCTCGGCGGCGCGGGTGAAGTTGCGATGCTCGGCGACAGCGAGCAGGTAGCGCAGGTGGCGAAGCAGCATGGAAACATCCAACTATAGGCCAGACCAATGACTGGAATAATAAACCGGTCTTGGACCCTATGACTCAATCCGCGCATCCTGGCCCCACCATTCGACGGCCAGGAGCCCAGCGCCATGCGTGACATCATCGACGGCTTTCTCCGCTTCCAGCGCGACGCCTACCCGGCGCGCTCGCAACTGTTCAAGTCCCTGGCCACCCGGCAAGCCCCCAAGGCGCTGTTCATCGCCTGCTCGGACAGCCGGGTGGTCCCCGAACTGCTGACCCAGCGCGAGCCCGGCGAACTCTTCGTGATCCGTAATGCCGGCAACATCGTCCCCGGCTACGGGCCGCAGCCCGGCGGGGTCAGCGCCTCGGTGGAATACGCGGTGGCGGTGCTCGGGGTCGGCGACATCGTGGTCTGCGGCCACTCGGACTGCGGCGCGATGGGCGCCATCGCTTCCTGCGCCTGTCTCGACCACCTGCCGGCGGTGGCCGGCTGGTTGCACCACGCCGAGGCCGCACGGGCGATGAACAGCGCTCACGAACACGCCTCCGAGGCGGCGCGGCTGGACGCCCTGGTGCGGCACAACGTGATCGCCCAACTGGCCAACCTGCGCACCCACCCCTGCGTCGCCCGCGCCCTGGAGCAGGGTCGGCTGAACCTGCACGGCTGGGTCTACGACATCGAAAGCGGCCGCATCGACGCCCTCGACGGCGCCAGCCGGCGCTTCGTCTCCCTCGCCGAGCATCCCGAAGTGCACGCGGTAGGCGGCGAACCCGGGCAGGCGGTCGCCTGAATCCCTTCCCTCACAACCACCCGCAAGGAGAGTCATCTCATGCAACACAGCCAAGTGTCCCCCAACGCGCGCCAGCAACTGGCCGAGACCGTGGTCCTGAACAAGGCCCGCCTGGGCCTGTCCTGGCAGGATCTGGCCGACGGCACCGGTCTCGCCCTGACCTTCGTCACCGCCGCCCTGCTCGGCCAGCATGCCCTGCCAGAGGCGGCGGCGCGCAAGGTCGCCGCCCAACTCGGCCTGGACGACGACGCGGTGCTCCTGCTGCAAAGCATCCCGCTGCGCGGCAGCATTCCCGGCGGCATTCCCAGCGACCCGACCATCTATCGCTTCTACGAGATGCTGCAAGTCTACGGCAGCACCCTGAAGGCGCTGGTCCACGAACAGTTCGGCGACGGCATCATCAGCGCGATCAACTTCAAGCTGGACATCAAGAAGGTCGAGGACCCGGAAGGCGGCTCGCGGGCGGTGATCACCCTCGACGGCAAGTACCTGCCGACCAAGCCGTTCTGAAGCGTCGCGCCGCCCGGCTCGCCGCCGGGCGGCGCCTCAGCGGCTGGCGATGCTGATCCAGTAGGGCCCGTGGTAGTCGATCCGGATCGGCAGGCTCTGCTCCAGCAGTGCCAGCGCCACGCCGCTGTCATCCAGCGGGTAGATGCCACTGACGCGCAGCGCCGCCGCGTCGTCGGCGACGCTGATGATGCCGCGGCGATAGGCGCGCAACGCCTCCAGCACCTCCCCCAGCGGGCGGTCGCGGACCTCCAGCCGGCCATCCAGCCAGGCGCTCTCGCCGCCTTCGACAGGACCTCGGGCGAGAATCGCCGAGGCGTCGAAACGGGCGCTCTGGCCGCGCTCCAGCAGGCATTGCCGTCCGTCGGCGGTGGTGATCCGCACCCGCGACTCGAGCACCACCACTCGCGAGCTGGCGCCGTCATCGCTGACCTGGAAGCGGGTTCCCTGCGCCTCGACCTGGCCACGCCCGGTGTCGACGACGAACGGCCGCGCCGGATCCCGTGCCACTTCAACCAGCAGGCGGCCCTCGCGTAAGCGCAGGCGACGCCGGTAGCCATCGAATTCGGGGCGTACCCGGCTGCGCGCGTCCAGCACCAGTTGGCTGCCATCCTCCAGGCGGAAGCTCTGGCGTTGTCCGGTGCCGGTATACAGGTCGCCGGGCCAGGGGAAGCCGACGATGCCGATCCGCCCCAGCGCCAGCGTCGCCACACCGAACGCCGCCAGGGCGAGGCTGCGCTGGAGAAACCGGCGACGGGCGGACGGCGCCTCGAGGGCTCCGATCAGTTGCTCGGCGCGCAAGCCGTGCAAGGGCTCGTCGCGAAACGACTGCAAGCCCAGGCTGAGCCGGTCGAACACCGCACCGTGCTCGGCATCGGCCTGGCGCCACTGCTGGAACGCCAGGCGCTCCTCGGCGCCGGCATGGCCGGATTGCAGCAGCGCCATCCACTGCGCCGCTTCGTCGAGGATGCGTTCTCGCCTTCCCTGGCTCATTCGGCAAGTACCTGGTAGCACTGCTTGAAGCCCTCGACCATGTACTGGTGGATGCGGCTGACGGAAACCTCCAGCAAGCCGGCGATCTCCACGTAGGTCAGTCCGCCGATCTGGCTATGGATGAAGGCGGCGCGGGCCTTCGGCGACAGCCCGGCGAGCATGCGCTCCAGGCGCAGCAGGGTTTCCACCACCTGGGCCTGCTCCTCGGCGGACGGCGCGAGGGCCTCCGGAAGACCGGCCAGGCTTTCCAGGTAGGCGCGTTCCAGGTCCTGGCGCCGCCAGCCGTCGTACATCAACCGGCGGGCGATGGTGGTGAGCAGCGCGCGCGGCTCGCGGATGCTTGCCGGGTCCGGCAGGGCAAGGACCTTGAGGAAGGTTTCCGAGGCGATGTCCTCGGCGCTGTGGGGGCAGCCGAGGTAGCGCCGCAGGCGCCCGCTCAGCCAGGAATAGTCGTTCTGGAACATCAGGCCGACGAGGCGATTGCGTGTCTGATCCATGCCCATTCCGCACTCTCGTGCTACGGGCCTGCGCCACCGGGCGTCGGGGTGGCAGGCGAAACCTTGATCGGCGGGAGGCGGCGCCGACGTCGGATTGCACGTGTCCCTCCCGCAAACAGCGATGGCAGGCCGCCGGGCCTGCGCGGAAGGCAATATGCCGCAGAAGCCCGAACGCAAAAAAGAATATTAATTAAGGTGTACTTAACTTTTTGGCATTAGAAGATCGCCATCCCGCGACGACTGTCGTCATTCCTTACGAAATGGCAACGCCGCGATCCGCCGAAAGCGGCATACTCGTCAGCTTGTTTCGCCGCGTCGACAACGCCCGTACCAATGTCCGCCTCGCTCCCCAACGCCCCCCCGCCTGACGAAGCCCTGCCCCTGGTCCTGGCCGGTCCCCTGCTGCGCCGCGCAGAGCCCGGACGCCTGGTGTTCTGGCTGGCCACGTCATGCCCGACGACCATCGAACTGATCCTCGCCAGCGAAGGCGAGGCGGAGCGGCGGGTCCGGCTCGCGGAAGGAACCCACTCGGCCATCCGCATCGGCACCCATGCCTGGCTGCACCTGCTGGATGCCGCCCTCGACCCGCCGTTGCCCTGCGCCCGTCTGGTCGACTACGACCTGCGCCTCACCGCCGACGGCCGGGAGCCCGCGGGAATCGCCGAATGGGCGCCGCATCTGCTCTACCCCGGTCGCCAGCGCGCCAGCCTGGTGCTCAAGCCACGTCTCGACCAGTTGCTCCACGGCTCCTGCCGCAAGCCGCATCACCCAGCGGCCGATGGCCTGCTGCAGGTCGACCGGCTGCTGGAGGAAAACCTGCTGCAGGCCGAAAGCCGCCCGGCGTTGCTGATGATGAGCGGCGACCAGGTCTACGCCGACGACGTCGCCGGGCCGATGCTGGTGGCCATCCATGGGCTGATCCACCGCCTCGGCCTGTACGGCGAACACCTGGAAGGCGCACTGGTGAACGACAGCGAGGCACTCTACGCGCACCCGGCCACCTACTACCGGCGCGAGGACCTGCTGCCCGCCTTCGAGTCCAACGAAGCCCTGCGCGAGCGCTTCTTCGGCGGGGTGAAGAAACCGATCTTCACCTCGGCCAACGCCCACAACCACCTGGTCGGCCTGGCCGAGGTGCTGGCGATGTACCTGCTGGTCTGGTCGCCGGCGCCCTGGCGCCTGGTCAGGCTGGAACCGCCGCCGGGGCTGGATGCGCGGCACGTCCAGCGCTTCGCCGGCGAGCGCCGGCACATCGAAGCCTTCCGCGATGGCCTGCCCCGCGTGGCGCGGGCTTTGGCGCATATCTCGTCGCTGATGATCTTCGACGACCACGACATCACCGACGACTGGAACCTTTCCGCGCGCTGGGAACTGACCGCCTACGGCCATCCGTTCTCCCGGCGGATCATCGGCAACGCCCTGCTCGCCTACCTGCTCTGCCAGGGCTGGGGCAACGACCCGCAGCATTGCGGCGAATGGCTGGCGCCGGTCGCGGCCCTGATGGAGGGCGCCGCGGCAGACGGCCGGCTGCCCTGCGCCGAGCAGGACCGCCTGCTCGGCGCCCTGCTCGACTTCCAGCACTGGCACTACCGGTTGCCTGGCAGCCCGACCCTGATCGTCCTCGACACGCGCACCCGCCGCTGGCGCAGCGAGCGCAACCTGGGCCGGCCCTCCGGGCTGATGGACTGGGAGGCGCTGAGTGAATTCCAGCAGGACCTGCTCGGCGAAAAGGCGGCGATCATCGTGTCGCCGGCGCCGATGTTCGGGGTCAAGCTGATCGAGGGCGTGCAGAAGCTCTTCAGCTGGATCGGCCAGCCGCTGCTGGTCGATGCGGAAAACTGGATGGCCCATCGCGGCGCGGCCTCGGTGATGATGAACATCTTCCGCCACTCGCGTACGCCGGGTAACTACCTGATCCTTTCCGGCGACGTGCATTACTCCTTCGTCTACGACATCCGGATTCGCCATCGCGAGCGCGGGCCCCGGCTCTGGCAGATCACCAGCAGCGGGATCAAGAACGAATTCCCGCGGCGCCTGCTGGACTGGTTCGACCGCCTCAATCGCTGGCTCTATGCGCCCTGGTCGCCGCTGAACTGGCTGACCCAGCGGCGCAGCCTGGAAATCCACCCACGCGTTCCGCAGCACAGCCAGGCCGGCGAGCGCCTGTGGAACAGCGCCGGGATCGGCCAGGTATTCATTGGCGAGGACGGCCGGCCGCGCGCGGTGTTGCAGGTCAATGCCGATGGCTCGCCGGCGACCGCCTTCGAGCGACATCGCGACGTCGAAGACGAACGAGCGGACCAGTCGCCGGTCGCGCCGGGTCGCTGAGAGGCCAGAACAAGGGGGACGGGCGGAAGCCGCGCCGGGTCATCCGCCCGCCCGGTTGCAGAACGGCCGCTCCTGCACGTCCAGGGTCGCCGCCAGCGCCTGCCAGAGCACCTCGGCGAAGACCCGCTGGGCGTCGCCGGCCAGGTACGCCTGCATGGCCGCGTCATCGCTCCACTCGCTGTGCAACAACCACAGGTCGGCGTCCCCGTCCGCCTGGCGCAGTTCGTAGCGCAGGCAACCGGGCGCGGCCTGGCCCGCCTGCGCCAGCTCTTGCAGGCGCAGGCCGAGGCGGTGCGACTGGCCGCTGCGGGCGCGAATGCTGACCAGGTGACTGGGCCGATTGAACGCTGGCATGCTCTCTGCCTCCTCGACATGGATTCGCCGCTGCGCAAGCGGCACCAGGAGTGGAAGGGCCGGCGGCGCCGAGACGCCGGCCGGCCGCTGTGGGGTGTAAGGGTGACGCATGTGCCCTGCCTCCGATTACCAGTTGCCGGGATGGGTCCGCCGCGCCAGCGTGCCGCCCGCGGCGGTGCTGGCAGGCGAACGGAAGGCACCCGGCGCGCGCTCCGGCGGCATGCCGCCCGATGACAGTCTGGCCTGTTGATTTGACATAGGTGTGTCCCCCTGCATGTGTTTCCCATCGGCATGACGGAGATTCCGCCATGCCAGCCAGATTAGGGGGACGGCGCGGGGAATCGGTAGACGGATACTGTCGGGTTCTTGCCTGAAACTGCCGCGTTCCGGTTTTTTCTCATCCGCTTGCGCCCTGTGCGACGAGCTGGCTTGCCTGTTCCTGGCGAATGCTTGCCCGATCCTGCCATCGCGCATCGCGATGAGTGCCTGCCGCCGCGGCGCGCGCTAGTCTTGGGAAGGTTTCCCCCGCGAGTCCCCGCATGAGCGAAAACACCCCGCTTCTTTCCGTCGAGCTCCCCGCCGAACTGCGCCAGCGCCAGAGCGAACTGGCGCAGTTGCTGCTCAAGCACTGTCCCAGCGACGGTGTCTACGGCACCGCCGTCGCCCCCCTCGCCCTGATTCGCGCCGACGGCCCCACCCTGCCGGCACGCGGCATGCACAAGCCTGCCCTGTGCATCATCGCCCAGGGCCGCAAGGAGGTGCAGTTGGCCGAGGAACGCTATATCTACGATCCGCTGCACTACCTGGTGGTATCGGTCACCCTGCCGCTGGCCGGCCAGGTGATCGACGCCTCACCGGATGCGCCCTACCTCTGTGTCCGGCTGGATATCGACCCGGCGGAAATCACCCAGCTGATCTCCGACGCCGGGCCCATGGAAGTGGCCAGCCGGCGCGGCGACCGCGGCCTCTACGTCGACCGTATCGACGCCAGCCTGCTGGATGCGGTGCTGCGCCTGATCCATCTGCTGGACAGCCCGCGCGACATCCCGATGCTGGCGCCGCTGATCCTCCGCGAGATTTTCTACCGGCTGCTGCGCAGCGGCCAGGGCCAGCGCCTGCACGAGATCGCCATCGCCGACAGCCAGGCCCACCGCATCACCCGCGCCATCGACTGGATCAACCAGAACTACGGCAAGCCGCTGCGCATCGAGCAACTGGCCCAGGTGGTCAACCTCAGCCCCTCGACCCTGCACCACCGCTTCAAGGCCGTGACCGCGATGAGCCCGTTGCAGTACCAGAAGCAGCTGCGCTTGCAGGAAGCGCGCCGACTGATCTTCAGCGAGGGCCTGGAAGTGGCCGCCGCCGGCTACCGGGTCGGCTACGAAAGCCCGTCGCAGTTCAGCCGCGAGTACAGCCGGCTGTTCGGCGCCCCGCCGCTGCGCGACCTGGCGCGGGCGCGCAACACCGCCTAGGGGAACGCGCCAGCGGCCGCGACGGTCAATCGGGAAGCGGCGGGATACCTTCGTCGCCCCGACCGACCTTGCGCAACCGCCCCGACCATGACCCGAGCCCTGCCCCTGCTCCTGCTTGCCCTGTCCCTTCCCGCCGCGGCGACGGACAGCGAGTCGTTCGCCCGCCGCTACCTGGCCTATGTCCATGCCGTCGGCCAGCACAGCGAACGACTCTGGCCCGGCTGGCGGATGGCCGACAAGGCCTTCCTCTACAGCGATGGCCGCAGCACCTGGGTCGCCGATGCCGAAGGCCGCGCGCAGCGCACCACGGTGGCGGGCGACAGCGACCCGGATCTCGACCTGAGCTATGCCTTTCCGCGTTACCGGGGCCGTCCGGCGGTGCTGCTGCAGATCAGCGCCGCGCACCTGCGGAGCAATACCGGCAATAGCGAGACGCTGGCCGCCATCGGCCCGCACGAAGCCTTCCATCGCTACGCCCAGGAAGACTGGCCGGGGCTGCGCAAGCCCGGTGGCTATCGCGGCGACCTGGCCACGCTCGACCCGCGCCCGCGGGAATACCGCTATGCCCTGTTCCAGTCGCTGCTCCAGGCCTTGCGCACGCCCGGGCAGCGCGACAGCTACCTGAGCGACGCCCAGGGCTGGCTGCGCCGCTGGCGCGAAGCGGCTCCCGAGGAAAGCCGGCTGGCGGCGCAGGTCGATCTCAGCGAAGGCACCGCGCGCTACATCGAGATGGCCGCCGCCGCGCGCTACCGCAGCGATTTCGCCGAGGATCCGCGACGCTATCGGCAGGCGCTGCGGGAGTACGCGCTGGCCTTCTACGATGCCAACGAGATCGGCGTCGGCGTCGACAGCGAAGCCTACGAGATCGGCGCGCTGGCCGGAGTGCTGCTGGACCTGCGCGACGACGGGGACTGGAAGGAAGCCGCGATGGCCGGCACCTGGCCGCTGGACTACCTGCTGCGCGACCAGCCTCCGGCCTGGAGCGAACTCCCCGACGACGCGCGGGCGCGCGGCGAGCGCTACCGGCGCGAGATGGGCGCCACCCGCCAGCGCCTGGTCGAGTTGCAGGAGGCCTTCGCCGACCCACGGCGACCGCTGCTGGTGATCCCGCAACCGCGACGCACCATCGGCTTCGCCACGGCGGCCAGCGAGGTGCGCGGGGGCTTCTACGTCCTTGCCGACGGGCCGTTCCGCCAGGCCTACCTCGGCGCGCGCTGGAGTTTCGGCGAGCTGACCCTGGACGGCATCGACTACCTGGAGGGCGACGCCGAGGCGTACTGCCCGGGCTACGGCCGTTCGGCGCTGATTCCGTTGCGCGGAGGCGATTGGCGCGAGGGCACGCTGGCGCCGGAAGAACCCGGCCTGCGCGGCCGCCTGGCGACTGCTCGCAGCCTCGTCGACGGGCGGACCCTCTATTGCGCGGCGGAGAATGCTCCTTGAGGGCCGACAACGGCGCTACAATGCCCGCTCGCCGCCGCAACCCCGCCGAGGGCTCGCCATGAAGTTCCTGCTGATCGGGCTGATCCGCTTCTACCAGTACGCAATCAGCCCGCTGATCGGTCCCCGCTGCCGCTTCTACCCCAGTTGCTCGCACTACACCCTGGAAGCCATCCGCGTGCATGGCGCGCTGCGAGGCGGCTACCTCGGAGCGCGCCGGCTGCTGCGCTGCCACCCCTGGCACCCGGGCGGCTACGACCCGGTTCCGGAGCGCCAGGAACAGGCGTGCGCCTGCCACAGAACGGCAAAGCCCGGCAAATGAAGCCGGCGAAAAGATCGCAACGGCGACATCCCGCACATAACCGGACCCGCCGGTCGACATGCGGAATTGATAAAACATATCATTCAGGGTCCATCTCCCCGGCTATCGCCCGGCGCCCCCATGCGCCAGGCGACGCCTGGGAGCTCCGCTCAAACGTTTCATCCTGAGGCACCGATGCCCCGTCATCCCTTCTCCCCTTCCTTCCTCGCCGCCAGCGTCTTCTGCGCCGCCACCCCGGCCCTCGCCGCGCTGCAACCGATCGCCGAGGCGCCGCTGGCCGGCGAAACCGAGTTCCGCTGCCAGTTCAACGCCGACAACAGCACCGATTGCGTGAGCACCTACAGCTTCACCATCCTCAAGCCGAGCGGCCGCGAGATGCTCTCGCGCATCGATCGCAGCTACGCGGAGACCGATAGCCTGATCGTGGAGAAGGCCGAGCTGACCCAGCCCGGCGGCAAGCCGGTGCCGCTGGACCAGTCGCAGATCGATACGCGCACCGCGCCGAACCCGGACCAGGGCTTCCTGCGCGAACGCCAGACCTCCCTGGCGTTCCCCAACCTGCGCGTCGGCACCCGCATCAGCTACACCCTGCGCGAGCACTTCACCGCCAAGCCGCTGAGCACCCAGTTCCACTACATCCTCAGCCGCCCGCCGATGCCGGTGCGCGACGACCGCTTCGTCGCCGAGTTCAAGGCCGAGCGGCCGATCTTCGTGCGCAGCGAGCTGATGGACGCCTATCGCATCGAACAGAGCGCCGACAAGAAGACCCTCAAGGTCAGCCTGAAAAAGCCGCAATACACCAACTACATCAACGAAGCCGGCAACGCCTACCTGCGCCATACCCCGCGCCTGGAGCTGGGCAGTTCGCTGGACCTGCAGGACAACTTCGGCCCGTTCGCCGCGCGCTACAACGAGATCCTCGCCGCGGAGCTGCCCAAGGGCGCCGCGGCGGCCGTCGCCGCGGTGAAGGGCAAGCCGGCCCGCGGGCAGGTCGCCGGCCTGATGCAGTACATCAACGACACCTACCGCTACCTGGGCGACTGGCGCGCCAGCGAGCGCGGCTACGTGCCTTTCTCCCTGGCGGAGATCGAGCGCAATGGCTATGGCGACTGCAAGGACCTGGCGATCCTCCTCGGCGCCATGCTCAAGGCCGCCGGGATCAAGGCCGAACCGACCCTGGTCAGCCGCGGCGACGTGGTCTGGGACCTGCTGGTGCCCGGCATGTACGCGCCGAACCATGCCATCGTCCGCGCCGAGGTGGACGGCAAGACCTGGTGGCTGGACCCGACCAACCCGGTGTTCGCTCCCGGCCGCATCATGCCCGACATCCAGCAGCGCTGGGCGCTGGTGCTGGGCGCCGACGGCAAGGTGCGGCGCGACGAGATTCCCCTGGAAGCGCCCGGCGACACCCTGCGCGTGACCCGTAGCGAGCATTACACCCATGACGGCGAAGCCCGGATCGAATCGCGTGTGGAACTTTCCAACGCCCCGCTGATGCAGCTCAGCGTCGCCGATCGCCAGCGCGGCCGCACCAGCACCGACCAGGACCTGTGCCGCAACTTCGCCAAGGAAGGCAGCGACTGCGTGCTGGAGCGCGACGACAGCCAGTTCGTGCTGCCGCCCAGCTATACGATCAGTGCCAGGCTTACCGACCGCCGCGCCCTCGACCGGCTCGGCGGAGAGTATTTCTACAACCGCCAGGACCTGGCCAGCCAGTGGGATGCCTTCGCCAAGTACCGTAGCGAAGGCCAGTTGGCCGAGCTGTACCTGGGCGAACCGCAGATCACCTCCTACGACATCAGCCTGTCCGGCGGCAAGACCGACGAGCCGGCGCACAGTTGCGAGATCCGCAGCCCCTGGTTCGACATCGACCTGCAGGCCGAACCGGCCAAGGACGGCGGCTACCACTATCGTTATCGGGAAGTGCAGAAGACCAGTTGGCTCAACCACGACGAGATCAACAGCGCCGAGTTCGGCAAGCTGATCGAGCAGAGCCGCGGTTGCGTCGAGCAACTGCGCCTGGTGGTCAAGCTCGACAAGCCGTCCTGACCGCAGCGCGCCCGCTGCGGCGGGCGCCTGCGCCTTCAGTCGCGCAGCGGCATACGCAGCTGCAGGACATTGCCCTCGGGATCGATGGCGTCGCAAACCTGGTGGCCAGCGAACGACCAGGCCTGCTCCGGCGGCGCCAGACTACCGCCAAGAGTTGCCAGACGCCGGCGCAGCAAGGCCAGGTCGGCGACGAAGAACACCGGCTTGATCGCGCAGTTCCCGCGCCGAGCGCCCTGCCCCGTTGCCTGGGCCCGCTGCGCGGCGGGCGTGACCAGCAGCACCAGTTCGAAAGCCTCCCCGCACAGCACCCGGTGCTCATGGTCGCCCGCCGAGATCGCCAGGTCGAACGCCTGCCCATAGAACCGCGCCATTTTTTCCAGATCGGCGACGTACAGCACCATTCCGCTGGCATGCATGCGGCTCACTCCTGCCAATCGAGCCGCAGCCCGGACTCGAACATACGCGTCTCCCCGCTCAGCGGGTCGTCGAAGCGCAGCCCCCTGGCCAGCAGCTTGAGCGGCCGCCGGTAGTCGTCGGGGCTGTCCTCGGCGTCCAACAGCTCGGGATAGAACCCGTCGTTCTGGATACCCGCGCCGAGTGCCGCGAGGTGCACGCGCAACTGGTGCTTCTTGCCGGTCACCGGATACAACCGGTAGCGCCACCAGCGGCCGTTGCGCTCGGCGACCTCGATGCGTGTCTCGCTGTTCGGCTCGCCCTCGCCTTCGCGCATGCGGAAGAACGGCTCGCCGGGCACCAGGCGGGTCCTGCGCAGCAACGGGAAGTCCAGTTGCGGCAAGGCCGGAGCGATCGCTTCGTAGTACTTGTCGATGCGCCGCTCGCGGAACAGCGCCTGGTAGCGCCCGCGGCTGCCGGGATTGGTCGAGAACAGCACCAGCCCGGCGGTATGCCGGTCGATCCGATGCAGCGGCACCAGGTCGCGATTACCGGTGCTGCGGGCCAGCCGCGCCAGGAGCGTCTGTTCGACGTAGCCGCCGGCCGGCATCACCGGCAGGAAGTGCGGCTTGTCCGCCACCAGCAGATGCTCGTCGCGATACAGGATGCGCGCCTCGAAAGGAATCGGTGCCTCCACCGGCAACTCGCGGAAGTAGTGCACACGCAGGCCTTCGCGATACGCCGCCTGCGGGCCCAGCGCATGCCCCTCGGCGTCCAGCACCCGGCCCCGCTGCATGCGCGCCAGCCAGGTGGCGCGGTCGATGGCCGGGAAACGCGCGCAGAGACAGTCGAGTACGGTGCTCCAGGGGCCGGCCGGCAGATGCAGGGTACTGGCGCGGAGACTGGCGTCGGGCAAGGAAGGAGACGACATGCGGCAACTCGGGAAGGACGGGCGACCATTAGGCCGCAGCGCGGCGCACAGGTCAAAGCACGCCGGGGCGAAACGAAGAAACCGCCCGAAGGCGGTTTCTTCCGTGACCCAGGGAGCGAATCAGGCGGCGCTCGCCTTGCGCTCTTCCGCCTGGCAGGCGGCTGCGGTGAACAGCACGTCGGTCGAGGAGTTCAGCGCGGTCTCCGCGGAGTCCTGGAGGATCGCGATGATGAAGCCTACCGCCACCACCTGCATCGCCACCTCGCTGGGAATCCCGAACAGGCTGCAGGCCAGCGGGATCAGCAGCAGCGAACCGCCGGCCACGCCGGACGCGCCGCAGGCGCAGATCGACGCCACCACGCTGAGCAGGATCGCGGTCGGTACGTCCACGGCGATGCCCAGGGTATGCACCGCTGCCAGAGTCAGCACGGTAATGGTGATCGCCGCGCCGGCCATGTTGATGGTCGCGCCCAGCGGGATCGATACCGAATAGGTGTCTTCGTGCAGGCCCAGGCGCTCGCAGAGCTGCAGGTTGACCGGGATATTGGCCGCCGAGCTGCGGGTGAAGAACGCGGTCATGCCGCTTTCGCGCAGGCAGGTCAGCACCAGCGGATAGGGATTGCGGCGGATCTTCAGGAACACGATCAGCGGGTTGACCACGAAGGCCACGAACAGCATGCAGCCGAGCAACACCACCAGCAGGTGGGCGTAGCCTTTCAGGGCCTCGACGCCGGACTCGGCGAAGGTCGAGGCGACCAGGCCGAAGATGCCCAGCGGGGCGAAGCGGATCACCACCTTGACGATCAGCGAGACGCCGTTGGACAGCTCGGAGAGCAGGTTGCGGGTGGTATCGCTGGCGTGGCGGAAGGCGATGCCGAGGCCGATGGCCCAGGCCAGGATGCCGATGAAGTTGGCCGAGATCAGGGCGTTGACCGGGTTGTCCACCACGCTCAGCAGCAGGGACTGGAGCACCTCGGCGATGCCGCCCGGAGGCGACATCTCGCCCGGATGGCTGGCCAGCACCAGGCTCGAGGGGAAGGCGAAGCTGGCGATCACCGCCACCACCGCGGCGCTGAAGGTGCCGACCAGGTACAGCAGCAGGATCGGCCGGATATGGGTCTGCTGGCCTTGCTTGTGGTTGGCGATGGATGCCATCACCAGGACGAACACCAATACCGGCGCGACGGCCTTCAGCGCGGAAACGAAGACCTTGCCGATGAAGCCGACCTTGAGCGCGGCGGCCGGGAAAAAGCTGGCGAGCAGCAGGCCGGCGATCAGGCCGACGATGATCTGGCCCACCAGGCTGGTACGCGTCAGCAGATGAAGCAGGGGACGTTCAGGGTATGTCATGCAGATTTCTACTCTTATAGGTGTGTCGAAGGCCGGCCCAGGCAGCTTCCATGCCGAACGACCCTGTGCCGTTCCGCCCCCGCGAAGGGATGGTTCGAGCGAGCCGGGTAGTCTAGGGAAGGACACGCAGCACCACAGGAAACACCGACCAGCGGATACCGGGCTCCCCCGTCACGGCCATCGAACCGGATCGGGACGGCGTGGATTCTAGCCGTGTCTGCGCTTTTTGGGGGCGTCCAATTCTGTCTGGATTCGGACATGTCGTCGCAGGCGCATTGCCAGCCGGGAGGCCGGAAATCCCTGTGAAAAGGAGGGAAAACGCGGAATTCGCTGTCTGCAGATAGCCAAAGCCCGCCATGAGGCGGGCTTCAGATGGGGGGCTAGTCCGTTAGCCATGGGTCCATGATTGACCCGTCACCGTGAAAATTTCGTGAAGATTACCAATCTTTTTCCTTCACATTTCCGCTGAATCCATTCACCGCTCGCCTCACTGGGTCGGGCTCAGCTCGCTCTCCTGGAAGCGCGGCGGCGGACGGCTGAAGCTGCGAGTCAGGTAGAACAGGTAGCCGAAGCCCAGTCCGGCCCAGATCAGCCCCATCACCAGCGAGGTGCTTTCCAGGTTGAGCCAGAGCACCGCGACGATGGCCGCGCCGAGCAATGGCAGGACCAGGTAGTGGAAATGCTCCTTGAGGCTGCGGTTGCGCCCGCCGCGCACATAGAAATGCACGATCACCGATAGATTGACGAAGGTGAAGGCCACCAGGGCGCCGAAATTGATCAGCGCGGTCGCCGTCACCAGGTCGAAGGAGATCGCCGAGAGCGCCACCATGCCCACGATGAGCACGTTGATCGACGGCGTACGCCATTTCGGATGGACGAAGCCGAAGATCCGCTCCGGCAGCACGTTGTCCCGCCCCATCACGTACAGCAGGCGCGACACGCTGGCCTGGGAGGCCAGGCCCGACGCCAGGGTATTGATGAAGGTGGCGCAGAGGAAGATCGACTGGAACAGCTTGCCGCCGACGTACAGGGCGATTTCCGGCAGCGCCGCGTCGGGTTCCTTGAAACGTACGTTGGTCGGGAAATAGGACTGCAGGAAGTACGACACGGTGATGAAGATCACCCCGCCGTACAGCGCGGTGAGGAAGATCGCCCGCGGGATCACCTTGGCGGCGTCGCGGGTTTCCTCGGACAGCGTGGTCACCGCGTCGAAACCGAGGAAAGAGAAGCAGAGGATCGTCGCCCCTGCCACCATCGCCGAGAGATGCGCGTGCTCGGAGAAGAACGGCTGGGTACTGAGCACCGTGGCGGTCCCCTCCCCGTTGTTCAGGCCGTGGATCACCAGGCCGATGAAGACCACGATGATCGCCAGCTGGACCAGCACGAAGACGGTGTTGAAATTGGCGACCAGGTTCACGCTCTTGATGTTGATGAGGGTCATGATCAGCACGAACATCACCACCCAGATCCACGGGGCGACCTCGGGGAACAGTGCGGTCAGGTAGATCTTCGCCAGCAGCGCGTTGATCATCGGCAGGAACAGGTAGTCCAGCAGCGACGACCAGCCGACCATGAAGCCGACGTGGGGATTGATCGCCCGTTGTGCATAGGTATAGGCCGAGCCTGCGGTGGGGAACTGGCGGACCAGCTTGCCGTAGCTGATCGCGGTGAACAGCACGCCGGCGAGGGCCAGCAGGTAGGCGGTGGGCACGTGTCCCTGGGAAATCCCGGAAACGATGCCGAAGGTGTCGAAGACGGTCATCGGGGTCAGGTAGGCCAACCCGATCATGACGATCTGCCACAGCTTGAGGGACTTGCGAAGCTGGGTTCGTTCTGCGGCGGGGGGAGGATTCGACATGGGTATGCTTGCCTCGATTTCTTCTTTTTCTAATGCACAGCAAAGGAAGGCGGACGGGCGGAAACCGCAGGCTTGCCGCCGTCTACCTTCAGCAAGGGTGGGAACCTCGACGGAAGAACGGGCGGGCGGCGCCGGTGCGGAGCCGCCCGCCCATGCTCACACGGTGTGCAGGTACCAGTTGTACTCGAGGTCGGAGATCGAGTACTCGAACTCCTCCAGCTCGCTTTCCTTGCAGGCGACGAAGATGTCGATGTACTTCGGATCGATGTACTTCGCCAGAATCTCGCTGTCGTCCAGTTCGCGCAGGGCGTCGCGCAGGTTGTTCGGCAGGCTCGGCTCCAGCTGCTCGTAGGAGTTGCCTTCGATCGGGGCACCCGGCTCGACCTTGTTGGTCAGCCCGTGGTGCACCCCGGCAAGCACCGAGGCCAGCAGCAGGTAGGGGTTGGCGT
>NZ_KV811299.1:413661-451632 GCF_001813025.1 Pseudomonas sp. HMSC066A08 | reverse complement strand
GGAGATAGAAACTGGCGTCAACACTTATTTGAAACTTTTATTACGAAACACCGAGACGAGTTCGAAGCCTGGGCAGGCGGCGAGCGATCGAGGGTAGCCGCAGCAGCATGAGCGACGCACCAGCCACAGCGTACAGGGTCCACTCCTCCAGGTCTGCCCGCACCACCCAGAGCATGTGCAGCAAGCCGAGCCCAAGGATCAGGTAGACCAGGCGATGCAGCTTCTTCCAGCGGTTACCGAGCTTGCGCATGGCGAAGCGGTTGGAAGTGATCGCCAACAGGAACAGGCAGACGAATCCAAGCATTCCCACGATGATGTAGGGACGCTTGCTCAACTCGATGCCCAACTGCCCCCAGTCCAACCCCAGGATGAACACACAGTAAGCGCTCAGGTGCAGCAGCACATAGGTGAAGCACCACAACCCCAACTGGCGACGCACGGCGATCCAGCCCGGCCAGCCGCTCAGCTTCTGCAGTGGCGTCATCGCCAGGGTGAGTAGCAGCAATACCAAGGCGCCCAGCCCCAGTCGATCGACCAGGGTCTTGCCCGGGTCAGGTCCGAGGGCAAAGATCCAGGCTTGGTACAACCACCAGGCCGGCACCGCCAGCGCCCCCAGGAATACCGCAAGGCGCAGATACCAGTAGCGCATCAGTAGTACTTCCTCAGATCCATGCCGCTATAAAGGGAAGCGACCTCGCTCCCGTAGCCATTGAACATCTGCGTATCCCGCACATTGGGGCTGAACAACCCACTGGGCAGGCGCCGCTCGCGGGCCTGAGACCACCGCGGGTGGTCGACCTGCGGATTGACGTTGGCATAGAACCCGTACTCGTTGGCGGCAATGCTTTCCCAGGTGGTCTTCGGCTGCTCGCGGACCAGACTGATACGCACGATAGACTTGATGCTCTTGAAGCCATACTTCCACGGCACCACCAGGCGCAACGGCGCGCCGTTCTGGTTGGGCAACAGCCGCCCGTACATGCCCACCGCCAGAATTGCCAGGGGATGCATCGCCTCGTCCATGCGCAAGCCCTCTATATAAGGCCAGTCGATCACCGAGAAACCGGAGCGCTGGCCGACCATCTGTTCCGGGCGCTGCAGGGTTTCGAAGCGGACGAACTTCGCCTGCCCGTTGGGTTCGACCCGCTTGAGCAGATCCGCCAGAGGAAAGCCCAACCAAGGGATCACCATCGACCAGGCTTCCACGCAGCGCAGCCGATAGATGCGCTCTTCCAGTTGGTAGGGTTTGACGAAATCCTCGAGCGCATAGGTACCCGGCTTGCCGACCTCGCCGTCGATCACCACCGACCAGGGCTCGGTCTTCAGGGCCGAGGCGTTTTCCGCCGGGTCGCCCTTGTTCGGCCCGAACTCGTAGAAATTGTTGTAGTGGGTGGCGTCCTTGAATGGCGTAATCGCCTCCCCCTGGACATCCACCGCCTGCCAGCGGGTCTGCGGAAGCTTTTCGGCGAACCAGCCCGGCGCCGGTACCGACTCGACGCCGGCATAGCGCTGCTCGTCGGCAAAGCCCAGGCGCGGCAGGCCGCTGGCCAGCGCCAATCCGGCGAGGGAAGCGCCGAGCAGGCGCCGACGGGACAGGTAGAGGGGTTCGGGCGTGACTTCCGACTCGGAACAGTCGGAACGGGAGGGAATCTTGATCAGCATGACGGGCTCCGCAATGACCAGCTTTGTGCCAGTAGACTACGGAGCCCGTTGGAAATTACATCAGCTCGGCTGCTTCCGGCGACGCAGTTGCAGCAGGTATTGCACAGGACCGGAGGCCGCGTAGGCAAGGAACAGCAACAGGAGGATGCGCGGCGGGTCGGTAAAGACCACGGCGAAAGCCAGCACCACGATAAGGATCGCCACGAACGGCACCCGGCCGCGCAGGTCGAGATCCTTGAAGCTGTGGTACTTGATGTTGCTGACCATCAGCACACCGGCGGCGGCGACCAGCAGGGCGACGAGGAAGGCAACCTTGGCGCCCTGGATCTCGAAATCGCTGAACGCCCATACCGTGCCCGCCACCAGCGCCGCGGCGGCCGGACTGGCTAGACCGATGAAATAGCGCTTGTCGGCCTTGCCGACCTGGGTGTTGAAACGAGCCAGACGCAGGGCGGCGCCCGCAACGTAGATGAAGGCGACCATCCAGCCGACCTTGCCGAGGCTGCCAAGCGCCCATTCGAAGGCGACCAGCGCCGGCGCCACACCGAAGGCGACCATGTCGGACAGCGAGTCGTACTCGGCGCCGAAGGCGCTCTGGGTGTTGGTCAGACGGGCCACGCGGCCGTCCAGTCCATCGAGGACCATGGCCACGAAGATAGCGATGGCGGCGTTGGCGAACTGGCCGCTCATGCCATTGATGATGGCGTAGAAGCCGGAAAACAGGGCCGCCGTGGTGAACAGGTTGGGCAGCAGGTAGATACCGCGGTGACGAACCTTCCGCCCTTCGGCGTCGTGCCCTTCTTCTATATGTTCGTCGATGGGCAGCAGGCTTTCTTCGTCGGAGGCCTTGTTCGGCTCCTCGGGACGTTCACTCATGGACAATTCCTTGGGAACTGATGGGGTACGAATATGCCGACAGCTCTTCTGACTAGGAAGACAGCTCCGCCGGCCCAGGCTTTATACCAGATCGCCAGGCAAGAACGAAAAAACGCGGCCGGGGCCGCGTTTCTTCGTATGTCGCCGGAGCCGCTTAGTTCTTGCTCTTGTCGACGATCTTGTTGGCTGCGATCCACGGCATCATCGCGCGCAGCTTCTCGCCGATCTGCTCGATCGGGTGAGCGGCGTTGTTGCGGCGGTAGGCAGTCATCGACGGGTAGTTGGCCGCACCTTCGGTAATGAACATCTTCGCGTATTCGCCGTCCTGGATGCGCTTCAGGGCGTTGCGCATGGCAGCACGGGACTCGGCGTTGATCACTTCCGGACCGGTTACGTACTCACCGTATTCGGCGTTGTTGGAGA
This sequence comes from Pseudomonas sp. HMSC066A08, assembly GCF_001813025.1. Lineage (NCBI taxonomy): Bacteria > Pseudomonadati > Pseudomonadota > Gammaproteobacteria > Pseudomonadales > Pseudomonadaceae > Pseudomonas > Pseudomonas sp. HMSC066A08. Next base: position 448,671 of record NZ_KV811299.1, on the reverse strand, counting down.
TGGAGTAGTTCATGTTGGCGATGCCGCCTTCGTACATCAGGTCGACGATCAGCTTCAGCTCGTGCAGGCACTCGAAGTAGGCCATTTCCGGCGCGTAACCGGCTTCGACCAGGGTTTCGAAACCGGCCTTGACCAACTCGACGCAACCACCGCAGAGAACGGCCTGCTCACCGAACAGGTCGGTTTCGGTCTCGTCCTTGAAGGTGGTTTCGATGATACCGGTACGACCGCCGCCGACGCCGCAGGCGTAGGACAGGGCGACGTTCTTGGCGTTGCCGGAAGCGTCCTGGTAGATGGCGATCAGGTCAGGGATGCCGCCGCCCTTGACGAACTCGGAACGCACGGTGTGACCCGGGGCCTTCGGCGCGATCATGATCACGTCGAGGTCGGCGCGCGGGACGACCTGGTTGTAGTGGATGGAGAAGCCGTGAGCGAAGGCCAGGGTGGCGCCCTTCTTCAGGTTCGGCTCGATCTCTTCCTTGTACAGGCGGCCCTGGAACTCGTCCGGGGTGAGGATCATGACCACGTCGGCTGCGGCGACGGCGGTCTTCACGTCGGCAACCTTCAGACCGTGCGCTTCGGCCTTGGCCACGGTGGCGGAGCCGCTACGCAGGCCCACGGTGACGTCGACGCCGGAGTCCTTCAGGTTGCAGGCATGGGCGTGGCCCTGGGAGCCGTAGCCGATGATGGCAACTTTCTTGCCCTGGATGATCGAGAGGTCACAGTCTTTATCGTAGAAAACGCGCATGGGAATTCCCCTTCAGTAAGGCCTCGCGGGCCTGCTTTCAGTTCAGATGCTCAGAGTCTTGTCGCCACGGGCGATGCCGGTGACGCCACTGCGGACCACTTCCAGGATCGACGCGGTGCCGATGGCCTGGATGAAGCTGTCCAGTTTGTCGCTGGTACCCGCCAGTTGCACGGTATAGACGCTACTGGTGACGTCGACGATCTGCCCACGGAAGATATCGGTGGTGCGCTTGACCTCGGCGCGCTGGGCGCCCGTGGCCTTGACCTTCACCAGCATTAGCTCGCGCTCGATATGGGCGCTTTCCGACAGATCCACCAGCTTGACCACTTCGATCAGCTTGTTGAGGTTCTTGGTGATCTGCTCGATCACCTCATCGTGCCCCACGGTGGTCAGCGTCAGACGCGACAGGGTCGGGTCCTCGGTCGGCGCCACGGTCAGGCTTTCGATGTTGTAGTTGCGTTGGGAGAACAGGCCGACCACGCGGGACAATGCGCCTGGCTCGTTTTCCAGCAGCAGGGAAATGATGTGTCGCATGATCAGGTACGCTCCGTCTTGCTCAGCCACATGTCGCGCATCGCGCCGTCACGGATCTGCATCGGATAGACGTGCTCGCTGGCGTCCACCTGGATGTCGAGGAAGACCAGGCGATTCTTCATGGCGAACGCCTCCTCCATCTTCGGCTTCAGATCCTTCAGGTCGGTGATGCGCATGCCGACATGCCCGTAGGCTTCGGCAAGCTTGACGAAGTCCGGCAGGGATTCCATGTAGGAATGCGAATAACGGCTGTTGTACTGCATGTCCTGCCACTGGCGGACCATGCCCAGGGCACCATTGTTCAGGTTGACGATCTTCACCGGCAGGTCGTACTGCAGGCAGGTAGACAGTTCCTGGATATTCATCTGGATACTGCCCTCGCCGGTCACGCAGGCGACATCGTCGTCCGGGAAGTTGAGCTTGATGCCCATCGCCGCCGGGAAGCCGAAGCCCATGGTGCCGAGACCGCCGGAGTTGATCCAGCGATTGGGCTTGTTGAACTTGTAGTACTGCGAGGCGAACATCTGGTGCTGGCCGACATCGGAGGTGATGAAGGCATCGCCATGGGTAACCTCGTAGAGCGTCTCGATGACGGTCTGCGGCTTGATGATGCTACCGTCACCCTTGTCGTACGGGAACAACCCACGGTTACCACGCCACTCGTCGATCTGCTTCCACCAGGCAGCCTGGGCATCCTGGTTCGGGGTCTCGCCGATTTCCCTGACGATCGCGACCATTTCGGTGAGAACGCTGTCCACCGGGCCGACGATCGGGATGTCGGCCTTGATGGTCTTGGAAATCGACGCCGGATCGATGTCGATGTGGATGATCTTGGCGTTCGGGCAGAACTTCGCCGCGCCGTTGATGACCCGATCGTCGAAACGCGCGCCGACCGCGAGGATCACGTCGCTGTGATGCATCGCCAGGTTGGCGGTGAAGCTGCCGTGCATCCCGAGCATGCCGAGGAACTGGCGGTCCGCGCCGGGATATCCGCCGAGGCCCATCAGGGTGTTGGTCACCGGCAGGTTGAGCATCTGTGCCAGCTCGGTCAGCGGCGCCGCGGCATTGCCCATGATCACGCCGCCGCCGGAATAGACGACCGGGCGCTTGGCGGCCAGAAGCATCTCGGCGGCCTTGCGGATCTGTCCCGAGTGACCGCGAACGGCCGGGCTGTACGAACGCAACTTGACCTTCTTCGGATAGGAATATTCGAATTTCTGCGTCGGGTCGCCCATGTCCTTCGGAATATCCACGACCACCGGCCCCGGACGACCGGACTGCGCCAGGTAGAAGGCCTTCTTGATCACCTCGGGAATTTCCGAGGGATGCTTGATGATGAAGCTGTGCTTCACGATCGGCCGGGAGATCCCGACCATGTCGGTTTCCTGGAACGCGTCGGTACCGACCATGTTGCTCGGCACCTGGCCCGACAGGATCACCATCGGGATGGAGTCCATGTACGCGGTGGCGATACCGGTGATGGCGTTGGTCGCGCCCGGGCCGGAAGTCACCAGCACGACACCGGGTTTGCCGGTGGCGCGAGCGTAACCGTCTGCCATATGGGTAGCCGCCTGTTCATGGCGCACCAGGATGTGGGTCACGTCGTGCTCTTTGAAGAGCGCATCGTAGATATGCAGGAGGGCACCACCCGGGTACCCGTAGATGTACTTAACGCCTTCGTCGCGCAACGAGCGGACGACCATTTCAGCGCCAGATAAAAGCTCCACGTTTTCACCTCTAGAACGCTATACGGCCACCCAGGGGCGGGCGACCGAAATTCGGTTGGCTGCCCGGCAGAGCATGGGTGACGGTAGTCACCGGCTACGTCAACTGCCGATTGAGCAAACTTGGAAGGGCGCCTGGTGTTACGGAGCTCTTCCACCCAGCGCGAGGTAACGCGAAGCAGGGTGTAACTTTCGGCGCGGGTAGGCACCTCATGGTCTGCCGGAGAGGGGACTGGGTTGCAGACGGCCCGCTACAGCGAGCTTGGATTCTTCGCATTCGTCGAACGCAAGTCAAGCTTTATTCTGAAAATTATCAAAAAAAATTCCAAGGAAGCTGCCATACCCTTCCATAAAAAAGCTGATCAATGACAAAAAACAGATTTTATGGCTAGAAAATCCCGATTTAGAGCAAACATTTCCAAAATGCCCATGATTCCCGCGAGGACTTGCCACGGCGAGGCCGTCTCCGGCGGCTGTTGTGATGCCGTGCAGCATGCCGCGCTGGCGGATTTGGTTATAGTTAGCCGCAGTTAGCGCATTCCAAGGACTCCGCATGCGACGCATGATCCTCCCGGCCAGCTTGTTGCTCGCCCTCTCTTCTTTCGCCATGTCCGCCCCGATCTACAAATGGGTCGACGCCGAGGGCGTCACCCACTTCGGCGCACAACCGCCGCAAGGTGCGCAAGCGACCACGGTGAATACCCAGACCGCCCCGCCGCCGGACAACTTCCCCCTGCCACCCTCGACCCCGGCACCGACCATCCAGCGGAAACCGGCCGATCCCGAGCAGAAGGCGATCGACGACAAGGTGAAGCAGCAAGTGGCGAAGGAAGAGGCCGAGCGCAAGCAGTTCTGCGAAGAGACCCGCAACAACCTCGCGCAACTGAAGAACAACCCGCGCGTAAGGGTCGACGAAGGCAAGGGCGAACTCCGTCGCCTCGGCGAGGAAGAACGCCAGGAGCGAATCGCCAAGGCCGAAAAGGCGATTCAGGAGAATTGCCGCTGAGGCGAACACAGCCCCGTCCCGCAGCATGGGGCTGACCCGACTCTCCGCCTTGCTTGAAACAAAGAAAAACCCGGCCTGTAGCCGGGTTTTTCTTTACTGCCGAAGTTTCATGACGGCCCGCCGATCAGCCGGTCGAACTCGCCAAGCGCTGCCAGCAGCCCGGCGACTTCCTCGCCACGCTGCGCATAGGCCACCTCGGCCATGGCCAGGATACCCGAGGCCTGCGGCAAGGCGCTGTCGCTTTCGAGAATCAGCTTCATCCGTGGCAGGAAGATCCATTGCAGCCATTGCTCGAGCGCCAGCGTATCCACGCAGAACGGCTCGGGGCTGGCCAGCGCTTCCGGGGCGGGGCTGCTTTCGCTCCACCAGCCGAGGGCACGCAACTCGCGCTCGATCAGCAACAACTGGTCGGCCAGCGGATAGACCCGTCGATCCATCAGGAACTGACCTTGGCCTTCTGCCGGGCCAGCGCAGCGCCGGCGGAGTCTCCCTGCTTCTCCCGCGCCTGGGCGATCAGTTCCCAGAGCCCGGCCTGCAAGGCCGGCCGGCCATTGGCGTAGCTCAAGCCACGGCGCGCGACCTGCTCAGCCTGGGCCGCATCACCCTGGGCCAGGCGCACCTGGGCCAGGCGATAGAGCACCTGTGGCTCGCGCGGAGCGATGCGCTGGGCTCGCTCGAGGCTGGCGGCGGCGCTGTTCAGGTCGCCGCTACCCTGCTGTTGCTGGGCGGTTGTGAGCATCGCCAGGACCGGCCCGTCCAACTGCTCGTCGGCCGCCAGGCTGCCGGCCGAGCCGGAGGCCGGAATGCCGGTGGGCGCGGAACGACTGGCGCCGCTGGGCGGCATGTTGTAGCTGCCGCCCAGCGGTGGCGTGGAGGCGCTGCTGGCCGGAGCCTGGTACTGGGTGCCGGTGCCGAGCGGAGCGCTGCTGATCGGCGCGGCGCCGGACTGCGCCGGGAAGGTCTGGATCGGCGCGGAATTGGCGCCCTGCGGCACCATCACCACCACGCCGGAGTCGCCGCCCTGGGGAATGCCCTGGGTGGCGGCGCCTTGCTGGGTACGCGGTACCTGGGTACGGGTGATGCGGAAACCGCCGCTTTCCTGGTTGGAAACCGGAGTACCGGAATCCACCACCGGGATCGCCCCGTGCTGCGGGCTGGCACAGCCCGCGAGCAGGGCACTGCCGGCAAGCGCGGCGAATACGAAAATCTTCTTCACGTCAGGTCCTCTCGGATCAATTCAGCCAGCCACGTACCCAGTCCATCACCTCACCGGCGGGGTTCTGGCTCCCGCAACCTGGGCCCTGGGCGGGCTCGCTGCCACGAATATAGGGCATCTGTACGGCATTCGGGCAATCCGCCGCCGAGCCCTGCCCGGTCTGCGCGTCGACCCAGGCCATCACCACGTTCTCCGGCATCGGCATTTCCAGCGATTGCGGATGCGCCTTGCGCATGAAGCTGGCCCATACCTGCAGGGCACCGGTGGCGCCGGTAAGCGGCGTCTTGCCGTTGTCGTCGCGACCGAGCCAGACCACAGCCTGGAGGTCGCCGCCGAAACCGGAGAACCAGCTATCGCGCGAGTCGTTGCTGGTGCCGGTCTTGCCGGCAAGGGTCAGCGACGACGGCAATTGACTGTACACCGAACGCCCGGTGCCTTCGCGCATGACCCGCTGCATGGCGTTCTGCACCAGGTAGACGGCGCCCGAGTCGAAGCGCTGTTCGACCTGGAACGGGTAGCGCTTGAGCGGCTGGCCGTCGGCGGTGAGGACGCTGCGGATCCCCCGCAACGGCGTGTTGAAGCCGCCGCTGGCGATGGTCTGGTACATGGTGGCGACCTCCATCGGACTGAGCGAACCGGCGCCCAGCAGCATCGACGGATAGGCCGGCCAGTCACGGTTGATACCCAGCCGGGCGACGGTCTGCAGCACGTTGGGCACACCGACGTCGAGGCCGAGCTTGGCGGTGGACAGGTTGTAGGAGTTTGCCAGGCCCTGGTACAGGAAGATCGTGCCATGCGAGCGCCGGTCGTAGTTCTGCGGTCGCCAGACCTGGCCGTCCTGGCCTTTCACCGCGAAGGGCTCGTCCTGCACCCAGGTGGTCAGGGTGTACTTGCTCGGCCGCTCGAGAGCGGTCAGGTAGACCGCCGGCTTGATCAGCGAACCGATCGGCCGCACCGCGTCCAGGGCCCGGTTGAAGCCGGCGAAGCGCGGGTCGCGACTGCCGATCAGGGCCTGGATCTCGCCGGTTTCCGGATTGGTCACGACCATCGCCGCCTCGACCTGGTCGACCCCCTTGCGCCCACTGAGGCGCTTGAGCGTTTCGTTGACCGAGGTCTCGGCCTTTTCCTGCAGGATCGGATCGAAGCTGGTGAAGATGCGCAGCCCTTCCTCGGTCAGGTCCTCGTCGCGGTAGTCCTGGCGCAACTGGCGCTTGACCAGGTCGAGGAAGGCCGGATAGGAGCTGTCGGCCATGCTGCCCTGCCGGGTCACGCCGAGCGGGCGCTGCTTGGCGGCGTCGACTTCCTGCTGGGTCGCCACGCCCTGCTCGGCGAGCACGTCGAGCACCAGGTTGCGCCGCGCCAGCGCACGATCCGGGTAACGTCGCGGGTTGAAGTAGGACGGTCCCTTGACCATGCCGACCAGCAGCGCCACCTGGTCGAGCTTGAGCTCGGCCAGCGGCTGGCTGAAGAAGTACTGGCTGGCCAGACCGAAGCCATGGATCGCTCGTTGCCCATCCTGGCCGAGGAACACCTCGTTGAGATAGGACTCGAGGATGTCGCGCTTGTCGTAGTGCAGCTCCAGCAGCACCGCCATCATCGCTTCGTTGATCTTGCGGCTCAGGCTGCGCTCGTTGCTCAGGAAGAAGTTCTTCACCAACTGCTGGGTCAGGGTGCTGCCGCCCTGGCGCAGCTGGCCGGCGGTGGTGTTGACCCACACCGCCCGCGCCACGGATTTCAGCGACACGCCATGGTGGTTCCAGAAGTCGCGATCCTCGACCGCGACCAAGGTGTCGATCAGGTAGGTCGGCACCTGGTCGAGCTTGACCAGGATGCGATCCTCATGGTGCGCCGGATACAAGCCGCCGATCAGCAGCGGCTCAAGGCGCGCCACCGCCAGCTCCTTGCCGTTGGCCTGGCTCAGCCCGCTGACGTAGTTGCCGTTGAAGCGCACGCGCACGCGCTGGGCCGGTTCCGCGCCCTCGTAGAACTGGAAGCCACGGGTATTGAGTTCGACCGCGCTGGCCGCCACCGATACGGTTCCAGGCCCGCTCACGCTGGGCTCGCGACGGTAGCCGAGGGCGTCGAGTTCGCGCAGGAAGTCTTCCCTGCTCAGCTTCAGGCCGTTGAACAGCTCCAGCGGGCGGGCATAGACCTTCGCCGGGATGGTCCAGCGCCGGCCGGAGAATTTCTCCTGCACCACGGCATCGAGATAGATGGCGAAGCCGGCGAGGAGCACCAGGCCGACGAGGCCGAGCTTGAGGGCCCAGCCGAGCCATTTGTTCAGGCCGGGTGCCGGGCGTGCTTTGCTGTTACGGGAACGGGGGGATCGGGGACGCGTCATGGCGGCGCATTATACGTACTTTATCCACAGCGGACAGACACCGCATCGGCGGCATCCACGGTCTGCGCGGCCCCGGTGGATAGGCGCGGCGGCAGCGCGGCGCATTCGACCGGCGATCCGGCAAATGGTTGCTATCCGCCAGCGATGTTTGCACTGTCACCCCTTCCCGCCATAATGCGGGTTTTCGCATATTTCAGAGGCAAGGATATCCCGTGAGCCAGACCCTGATCGCCGCCCTGCAGAACCCGGCCCTCTACCCCCACCCGGTGGAGCGCTTCGAGGTCATCGAGACGCACATCTCCTGGGTCCTGTTGACCGGTCCCTACGCCTACAAGATCAAGAAGCCGATGGATTTCGGCTTTCTCGATTTCACCAGCCTGGACAAGCGCCGCTTCTATTGCAACGAAGAGCTGCGCCTGAACCAGCGCCTCACCGACGATCTCTACCTGGAGGTCCTGCCGATCACCGGTAGCGAAGAGGCACCACGGATCGGCGGCGACGGCGAGGCAATCGAATACCTGCTGAAGATGCGCCAGTTCCCGCAGGACAACCTGCTGGCGGCAATCCAGGGCCGCGGCGAACTGTCCAACCAGCATATCGACGAACTGGCCGAGCAGATCGCGCACTTCCACCAGACCACCCCGAAGGTGCCGCTGGAACACCCGCTGGGCACCGCCGAGTCCTGCATGGCGCCGGTGCGGCAGAATTTCGAGCAGGTTCGCCCGCTGCTCAAGGACAAGGCCGACCTGCAACAACTGGACGCCCTCGAAGCCTGGGCGGAAAGCAGCTTCGAACGCCTGCTGCCGGTGCTCCAGGAGCGCAAGGCAAAGGGCTTTATCCGCGAATGCCACGGCGACATCCACCTGGGCAACGCCGCGCTGATCGACGGCAGGGTAGTGCTGTTCGACTGCATCGAATTCAACGAGCCGTTCCGTTTCACCGATGTCTGCGCCGACTTCGCCTTCCTCGCGATGGACCTGGAAGATCGCGGCCTGAAGTGCCACGCTCGACGCTTCGTCAGCCTCTATCTGGAACGCACCGGCGACTACCAGGCCCTGGAACTGCTGAACTTCTACAAGGCCTACCGCGCCATGGTCCGCGCCAAGGTCGCGCTGTTCAGCCTCGGCTACCAGACCGATGCCGTGCAGCGCGCCGCGACCCTGCGCCAGTACCGCAACTACGCCAACCTGGCAGAAAGCTACAGCGCCATTCCCTCGCGCTTCCTGGCGGTCACCCATGGTGTCTCCGCGGTCGGCAAGAGCCAGGTGGCCATGCGTCTGGTGGAGGCTCTGGGCGCCGTGCGCCTGCGCTCGGATATCGAACGCAAGCGTCTGTTCGGCGAGCAGCCGGAACACGACAGGGGCCAGTTCGCCGCCGGGATCTATAGCAGCCAGGCCAGCGAAGCGACCTATGCGCACCTTCACCAGTTGGCCGCGAAGATCCTCCAGGCCGGCTATCCGGTGGTAATCGATGCCGCCTACCTGAAGCAGAATCAGCGCCAGGCCGCTTGCCACATCGCGGAAGAAACCGGCGTGCCGTTCCTGATCCTCGACTGCCAGGCGCCCGAAGCGGTGATCGCCGGCTGGCTTGCGCAACGCCAGGCGGAAGGCAAGGATCCGTCCGACGCGACTCTCGACGTGATCCGCACCCAGCAAGCTACCCGCGAGCCGCTGACAGCGGCGGAGACGGTCCAGAGCAAGCGCGTCGACACCCACGACGCGGCCAGCCTCGACGGGCTGGTCGACGGCATTCGCCAGCGCCTGCCCGGTCTCTGAACGAACTGCCATGTCGCCCGCCCCTCCAGGGCGGGCGCCGTGCCGCCGCTCTTCTATACTCACGGCGAGCCTTCTGCACAGGACGCCGCCCATGAACTCGCCCCGTCAGCTCGACTCGCCGCTCTACCAACTGCTGCACGCCGAAGACATCGAAGGCTTCAACCGACAGAAGCCGGCCGACGGCTGGATCGACCTGGCCGGCGGCGACTTCCGCGGCCTCGACCTGCGTCTGCTGGATGCCGCCCGCGTCGACTTCAGCGATGCCTATTTCCGCGGCGCCGACCTGCGCGGCGTGGATCTGCGCGAGGCGCGCCTGGAGGGCGCCAGCCTCGCCCATGCGCAGATATCCGGTACGTATTTCCCGTTGCGCCTGGCGCCGGACGAGATCCGCATGTCGGTGAACTTCGGCACCCGCCTGCGCTACCTGCCGGAGCCCTGAGAAGCGGAAGGACCACGCCAGACCACGTTTTGCCGGGAGGCCGCTACACTTCTGGCAGGTACCCGGCCGGCTGAGGATCGGTCCCGGACCGCCTACGCCGGATCGTAAGGGCGAAGGCCGCTCGCGTCGGCCATCTCGCTCCACGCACCGGTCCTGTCGGCTCCGGACCGGTTCCAGGCAGTTCCGCGCCATCACGCTTCTGAGCGGCATCGCAAGGACCGACGATGAACGACGAACTGCTGAACCTGAAAAACCTCGGGAAAACCTCGACCCAATGGTTGCATGCCGTGGGTATCCACAGCGCCACCGATCTGCGTCGGCTCGGCTCGGTGGGAGCCTATCGCGCGGTCCGCGCACGCGGCTTCCGAGCCTCGAAAGTCCTGCTCTATGCCATCGAAGGCGCACTCCTCGACGTTCACTGGAACGAGCTGTCCCCAGACCACAAGGCCGCACTGCTCGGCGAGCTGGAGACTTTCCCCGTGCGAAACAAGAGCTAGCTCACACCTGCCACGGGAAGATATTTACTCCCCCCGGGCGCCCACCTATCGTCTCGTGGACGTTCGTACCTCCTCTCCCGACCAGGCAGCTCAAGGAAATGGCCATGTATCTACTCGGCGAGCAACCGGCTTATGCCGACCAATTGATCAATCGCCTGCAGGGAATCCCTCACCGCTTGCTCGAAGGCCTGGCACCCAGCGGCCCCGCCCTGGAACTGGAACGTAGCGACGACCTGGAACGCGAGCTGCCCGCCGACCAGGTATTCCTGGTGGAAAGCGGCCTGCTGCATGCGCTGGTAGACGAACGCCCACTGTTCTATCTCCAGGAAGGCGACCTCCTCGGCCTTCGACGCGGACTCGAGCTTCCCGCCTGCCGGCATGCCAACGAAGAGCCGACCCGCCTGCTGCCCTATTCGCGCGATGCGCTGCTCCAGCACATCCATGCTGACCAGGGACGTCAGGAACTGCTATTGCAGTACCTGATCGGACAGACTGCCCTGCTCGGCGATGCACTGGCGCACCTGAAGCAGCCGGAAGTCCGCCCGGCCACCGGCTTCCGCCACTTCGCCGCGGGCGAGGCGCTGATCCGCCAGGGCGACGATGCGGATCATGTGTTCATCATCATCGAGGGGCACGCCGAAGCGCTGGTGGACGGCCAGAAAGTCGGCGATGTGCAGAAGGACGAGATCTTCGGCGCCATGGCCGTGTTCACTCGCGAGAAACGCAGCGCCACGGTGGTTGCCAGCGAACCCTGCACGGTGATGGTGATTCCCAAGGAGCAGTTCCTCGGCCTGATGCAGAACAACCCGCGAATCGCCCATAGCCTGATCGAAGGCATGGCCCGGCGGATAGACCTGCTTAACCGGGAAGTGACCCAGCTGCGCCTGCGCCGCAGCGCCTGAGGCCCATTCCAGAGGGCTCGCGACTAGCTAGCAGAAAAGTTTGGCGAAAGCGTTTGACATGGAAATGAGAATCATTATTATGTCACTCAACTGGTCGCGAGATCAGCCGGTAAGCTGAGAGACCCACGCAGTCGGACTCTTCAGATTATCTCCTCATCAGGCTAATCACGGTTTTTGACCCGGCACTTTGCCGGGTCTTTTTTTGCCTGCGATTCGGCCGGAGACGACCGTTCATCGGCTGGCGATGGAATGAATGAGAACCGGCTTGACCTGATAATGAGAATAGTTATTATTACACCAACTGGTCGCGAGGCCAGCAGGTAAGCTGAGAGACCAAGCAGTCGGACTCTTCAGATTATCTCCTCATCAGGCTAATCACGGTTTCGACCCGGCACTTTGCCGGGTCTTTTTTTCCCGCGAAAACGTAGCGCGATACACGGCTCCAGGCCTCGCGCCCTTCCTCAACGTGCCTTCTTCATCTCCGCGCAATAGTCCTTGTCCGGCTGTGCCGGCGTGTACCAGGCGTAGTCGGCCTCACGCGTCGTTACCGCCTGCCCGGCCTCGACCAGCATCAGTACCTGAGTGCCCTTCTCCGCACCAAGGTCGCGCAGGTGGACCGGTACGCCGAGGTCGCGCCGGGCGTGGAAGCTCCCGGCGACGAGCATCGCCGGCAGCGGCGCATCGCGAAGACGCTCGGCCATGCGGCGGTCGCGTTGCTGCTGGACGGCTAGCATCGCCGGCAATTGAACGTCGGGAAGCATGCCGCAGTGGGATTCGCGAATCCGCGCAAGCAGCGGCAGGCGCACGCTGTCACGCCTGGAGGCCGTTCCGGAAAGCGGCGGACGCTCCCCATAGATACGCATGATTTCGCTCCGCTGGAGGTTCGCCGCCAGCAACGGCGCGGGTTGCGCAACCGCCCAGGACACCAGGGGGCCGTACTGCGTCCAGTCCCAACCTTTCTGCCAGTCCAGGGCCTGCTCCAGGTTCGCCACCGGCTTGCCGGTCCCGAGTTGTGCGCGGACCGCATCCACCCGTGGTTGCTGGCCGGGCTCGAGCATTTCCAGCAGCAGGCTGCCCTGCGCCCGGTATTCGCCCAGGGCCTGCGCCAGCCACAGTTCCACGGCATGATGATCGGGATTGTCGTGCTTCTCGCCGACGATCACTCGCGGCGCGGCCGCCAGGCGTGCGACCAGTTGCTGCGGGCTCAGCGTCACGCCGCTGCGCAATTCGACGATTCGTCCCGTCTGCGGATCGTCGCGCCCTTCCGGGCTCTGCCAATCAGGCAGCGGCGGCAGTTGGGACTGGCAGCCGCCCAGCAGCAGACAGAAAGCGAACAGGCGAATGCGCATGGCGACTCCTTCAACGGGCGACGATCAGCGGATGACCTCGCTCGGGATGACGCTGGACCAGGACCTCGAGGCCGAACACCGCGCGCAACGGCTCGGGGCGCAGGACTTCCTCGGGCGTACCGAGCAGGTGCGGGCGACCATTCTGCAGCAGCAGCAGGCGGTCGCAATAGCGCGCGGCCAGGTTGAGATCGTGGAGGATCACCAGCACCGAGGCACCGCGGCGGGCGAAATCATGCACCGCCTGCAGGGTAGTGTGCTGGTGCAGCGGGTCGAGCGCCGAGGTCGGCTCGTCGAGCAGCAGCACCTGCCCCGGCTCGCCCGGCCACAGCTGCGCCAGCACCCGCGCCAGGTGCACGCGCTGGCGTTCGCCGCCGGACAGCGCCAGGTAGCTGCGCCCGGCCAGATGGCTGGCGTCGGCCGCCGCCAAGGCCTCGGCGACGATCTGCACATCGCGCTCGCGGCCGCTGGAATGAGGCAGCCGACCGAAGCCGACCACCGCCTCCACTGGAAAGGCGAAGCCCAGCGACGAACTCTGCGGCAGCACCGCCAGGCGCTGCGCGCGAGCGACGCCCGGCCAGTCGTCGAGGCCACGCTCGTCGAGCAGCACCTGCCCTTCGGCCGGCTCCAGTTCGCCACAGAGAGCGCCAAGCAAAGTGCTCTTGCCGGCGCCGTTGGGGCCGAGTACGCCGAGCATCTCGCCAGGCCGCAGCTCCAGCTCGAGGCCTTCCAGTACAGTCTTTCCGCCACGGCGGATGGACAGGTTCTCCACGCGCAGCATCAGGCCCGCCCCCGCACTAGCAGATAAAGGAAGAACGGCGCGCCGATCAGTGCCGTGACGATGCCGATCGGCAACTCCGCCGGTGCCAGCGCCAGGCGCGCCAGCAGGTCGGCAAGCAGGAGGAGAATGGCGCCGGCCATCATCGAGGCCGGCAGCAACGTCCGATGGTCCGGACCGGCAACCAGACGGATCAGGTGCGGCACCACCAGGCCGATGAAGCCGATCATCCCCGCCGCCGCCACTGCGGCGCCGACGCCGAGGGCAGTGCAAAGCACCAATTCGGCCTTCAATCGCTCGACGTCGAAGCCCAGGTGACGGGCCTCGGACTCGCCGAGCAGCAGTGCGTTCAGGGCATCTGCCCGGCGCGGTAGCCAGCAGGCCACCAGCAACGCCACCAGCAGCAGCGGCCAGAGTCGTGGGTAGCTGGCGCCGTTCAGGCTGCCCAGGTTCCAGAAGGTCAGGGTACGCAAGGTGGCGTCATCGGCGAGATAGGTAAACAGTCCGATCACCGCGCCGGACAGCGCGGTCAAAGCGATCCCTGCCAACAACATGGTGGCCACGCTGGTCTGGCCATCGCGGCGGCCAAGTCGATAGACCAGCCAGGTCACCCCCAGGCCGCCGCCGAAGGCGCACAGCGACAGCAGGTAGGGCGCGAGGAACGCCGGCAAGCCACCCAGCGAGGCGCCGAATACGATGGCCAGCGCCGCGCCGAGGGCAGCACCGCTGGACACCCCGACCAGACCTGGATCGGCCAGCGGGTTGCGGAACAGGCCCTGCATCGCCACCCCGGACAGCGCCAGCACCGCGCCCACGGCCAGGCCGAGCAGGGTCCGCGGCAGGCGGATCTGGCCGAGGATCATTTCCGCCTGGGCCAGGCCCGTTCCATCGAGCGGCAGCCCGGCCAGGCGCAGCGCGGCGCGCAGGGTATCGCCCAGCGGCAGGCTGACGGGACCGAGGGCGAGGGACAACCAGATGACCAACACGAGCGAAATCCCCAGCGCACCGAACAGTGCGCGGGGACGAACAACCGATTTCAATGGGTGGCTTCCGTACTCAGCGGTTTCGCGGAAGGATAAAAGGCCGCGGAGAGAGCCGCCAGGCCATCCGGCAGGCGCGGACCGAGGCCCCCCACCAGGAGCGTCGGGTCCAGCACCAGCAGACGTCCGTCACGCGCCGCGCGGGTCGCGGCGAGGCCGGGGTTCTGCCTGAGCAGCGCGGCACGCGCCGCATCACCTTCGAGGCTGCGGTCGGCGATCACCACCGCGACCGGATCGAGCGCTGCCAGGGCTTCCACCGAGATCGGCTTGTAACCTTCATGGGTAGCCAGGTTACGTGCTCCGGCTCGGTTCAGGACCCAATCGCCGCCGGTATTGCGCCCCGCTACCAGCAACTGACCGCCGGCATTGCCGATCACCAGCAGGACGCCCGGGGCCGGCTGGCTCTTCTGCGCGGCCGCGATCCAGTCCGCCTGGCGCCGCAACCGCTGGCGATAGTCAAGTTCGGCGGCCTCGGCGCGCTGGGGCACGCCGAGCCAGTCGCCGAGCTTCTTCAGGTTGCTTTCCAGTGCCTCCAGATCCGGCTTGGCGGAGAGGGTCTCGACCCGCACGCCGGCGCCTTCGAGCTGCTTGAGTACCGGCGGAGGCCCCATTTCCTCGGTGCCGATGAGGATATCCGGACGCAACGCCAGCACGCCCTCGGCAGCCAGTTGGCGCTGGTAGCCGACGCTCGGCAACTGTTTCAGCGCCTGCGGATGCTGGCTGGTGGTGTCCACCCCGACCAGCTTGCTCTCGCCGCCCAGCGCCACCACCCATTCGCTCAGCGAGCCGCCCGCGCTCACCCAGCGTTGCGGCAGCTCGGCGGCCTGGGCCATGCCGGTGCCAAGCAGGATGCCCAGCGCCAACCCGTTGAATAGTCGATCGATACGCATGATCTCTCCTCAGGGCGCCTTGAAGGATTCGGCCAGTTCGCGCCAGTCGTCGCGCTCGGGCTCGCCGGGCTTGCGCGCGCCGAACAGTTGCACGATCAGCTCGCCGTCGGCGTCGAAGGCCTCCCAACTGGTTACGATGCCATCGGTGCTCGGCTTGCGCACCCGCCAAAGCTCGGCGATGCCGGTGGTCTTCAGGTGCAGGTTGAATTCCGGATCGAGCACGTTGAACCAGTCGTCCAGCCACTTCAGGTTGCACACAGGCCCGGTATGGATCTGGATGCAGTGAGCGTTGCCGACGAACACCATGATCGGCAATCCGCTTTCGGCCGCCGCCTCGAAGAGTTTCGACAGGTCGCCCTTGTCCAGGCGCTCGGCCCATTCGCCGCCAGCCAGGCGCAGCGCCTGGGTGCGCTGCGCGCCATGCTTCTTCAGCAGGGCGTGGAAATGATGGGTGTCCTTCAACGCGGCCCAGCCTTCGCGCAAGGCGGCGGCATCGATCTGCGCATCGACGAGCGCCGCAGCCGGCGCGCGGGGTTCGCGCAGCGCCAGCACGGCATCCTGCTCGGCAGCCCGCAGGCGCTCGACCAGCGGCTCCCAGGCGCGGACGTCGCTGGCCTCGGTAAGGAACACCTTGTGTACCGCCACGCCCTGCTGGTCGAACACCTGGATGCTGCGCTGGGTACCCCGCGATGTCTCCTCGGCAATGGCGAAGGCGGCGTTCCAGCCCCCCAGGAACAGGCGCAGGTCGATATCCGGCGAGACCACCAGGCCCATCTGCCCATTGGCAGAGACCGTCACTTCGCGATACGGCCCCTTGCGCTCGTGGACGCAATGCTCGTTGCGGGTCAGCGCCATGATCGGCCCCAGTTCGCCGAGCGCCGGCAGCAAGGCGGCCCAGTCCGGCCGCAGGCGCACGGCATCGATGCCGACCCGGCTGGCGACCAGGTCGCCTTCGCTGACCTGCAACAGCGCGGCGGCGTCGCGCGCGCGTAGCTGCGGTCGCTCGGCGCGCAGGTTCTGCCAGGCGCGGTAGAGCTCGGCAGGGGAATGGGAAAGGCTGGGAGTGCTGCTCATCGACGGTTCCTCGGGCATATCCGGTTCGGTCGCGCTACGCGCAAAAACAGGTGAACTTTGCCACAAAACGCATATCTGAATCCATTTGATAATTATTTGCATTAGCGTTTTTCTAGCAGTACCTTGTGCGCCCGACGTCCCCCTGGCTATTCGCCACAGGCCCGACCCAAGGAGTCCCACATGCCGCTCTCCCCGCCCTTCGCCCTGCGTCCCTGCCTGGCCCTGCTGTTGCTCAGCCCTTCCCTGGCCCTGGCGGGGCACGCCGTCCCGCTGACCCCGACCACCATCACCGCCACCCGTACCGAGCAGGCAGTGGATTCGGTGCCGAGCACCGTCAGCGTGCAGACCCGCGAACAACTGGACCGGCAGAACGTCAACAACATCAAGGAACTGGTGCGCTACGAACCGGGAGTCTCGGTCGGCGGCGCCGGCCAGCGTGCCGGAATCACCGGCTACAACATCCGCGGCATCGACGGGAACCGCATCCTTACGCAGATCGACGGGGTCGAACTGCCCAACGACTTCTTCAGCGGCCCCTACGCGCAGACCCACCGCAACTACGTCGATCCGGACATCGTAAAGCGCGTGGAGATCCTTCGCGGCCCGGCCTCGGCGCTGTACGGCAGCAACGCCATCGGCGGCGCGGTGAGCTACTTCACCCTCGACCCGTCGGACATCATCAAGGACGGCAAGGACGTCGGCGCCCGGCTGAAGGCCGGCTACGAGTCGGCAAGCCACTCCTGGCTGACCTCGGCCACCGTCGCCGGCCGCGCCAACGACTTCGACGGCCTGCTGCATTATGGCTACCGCCAGGGTCACGAGACCGAATCCAACGGCGGCCACGGCGGCACCGGGCTATCGCGCAGCGAAGCCAACCCGGAAGACGCCGACAGCTACAGCCTGCTCGGCAAGCTGGGCTGGAACTACGCCGAGGGCAGCCGCTTCGGGCTGGTCTTCGAGAAGTACAAGAGCGACGTCGATACCGACCAGAAGAGCGCCTATGGCGGCCCGTACGACAAGGGCAAGCCGGCCATCCCGCCGAGCATGCTACCGGGCGGCATGTACCAGTGGCGCAAGGGCAACGACACCCTGACTCGCGAGCGCTACGGCCTGGAGCACCATTTCCTGCTCGACAGCCCGGTCGCCGATCGCATCCAGTGGAGCCTGAACTACCAGTTGGCGAAGACCGACCAGGCGACCCGCGAGTTCTACTACCCGATCACCCGCAAGGTCCTGCGCACCCGCGATACCACCTACAAGGAACGCCTGTGGGTCTTCGACAGCCAGTTGGACAAGAGCTTCGCCATCGGCGAGACCGAGCACCTGCTGAGCTACGGGATCAATCTCAAGCACCAGAAGGTCACCGGCATACGCAGCGGCACCGGCACCAACCTGGACACCGGTGCGGATAGCCCGCGCGATGCCCTGGAGCGCAGCAGCGACTTTCCCGATCCGACGGTGAAGACCTACGCCCTGTTCGCCCAGGACAGCATCAGTTGGAACGACTGGACCTTCACTCCCGGCCTGCGTTACGACTACACGCGCATGGAGCCGCACATCACCGACGAGTTCCTGCGCACCATGAAGCAGAGCCAGAACACCGCGGTCGACGAGTCGGACAAGAAATGGCACCGGGTTTCGCCCAAGTTCGGCGTGACCTACGACTTCGCCCAGCACTACACCTGGTACGGCCAATACGCCCAAGGCTTCCGCACGCCCACCGCCAAGGCGCTGTACGGTCGATTCGAGAACCTGCAGGCGGGCTACCATATCGAGCCTAACCCCAACCTCAAGCCGGAAAAGAGCCAGAGCTTCGAGACCGGGCTGCGCGGCAAGTTCGACGAAGGCAGCTTCGGCGTGGCGCTGTTCTACAACAAATATCGCGACTTCATCGACGAAGACGCCCTGAATACCGATAGCACCGGCGGCAACGGCCAGACCTTCCAGTCCAACAACATCGAGCGGGCGGTGATCAAGGGCATCGAACTCAAGGGCCGCCTGGAGCTGGGCGCCTTCGGCGCGCCGCAGGGACTCTACACCCAGGGCAGCGTGGCCTACGCCTACGGTCGCAACAAGGACAACGGCGAGCCGATCAACAGCGTCAACCCACTCACCGGAGTGTTCGGCCTGGGCTACGACGAAGCAGACGGCAACTACGGCGGACTGCTCAGCTGGACCCTGGTCAAACGCAAGGATCGCGTCGACGACAGCACCTTCCACACCCCGGATGGCACCGCCAGCCAGTTCAAGACCCCGGGCTTCGGCGTCCTCGACCTCAGTGCCTACTACAGGCTGAGCAAGGACCTGACCCTCAACGCCGGTCTCTACAACCTGACCGACAAGAAGTACTGGCTGTGGGATGACGTGCGCGGCTACGACAGCGTCGGCGAGGCTTCGGCGCTGGCCCCGGCCAACATCGACCGGCTGTCCCAGCCGGGCCGCAATTTCGCGGTCAACCTGGTCTGGGACATCTGACCCCGTTACCCCTTCGCACACGGAAGTGCCCCCATACCCAGCGCCTGGCCATGCCGGGCGCTTTCCATGCCATGGGTGAAAGCCGTCCTCCGGATCAGGGATAATGATCCCGGCAAACGGAGCGCCCATGATCCACCTGTGTCCCTCTTCCCATCTCGCCGAAGGCAACAGCCGCGGCTTCCTCGTCGATGAGCGGCGGCTGTTCGCGGTGCGTCGCGACGGCCGCGCCTACATCTACCTGAACCGCTGCCCGCATCGCGGCATCCCGTTGGAGTGGCAGCCCGATGCCTTCCTCGACGACAGCGCCAGCCTGATCCGTTGCGCCAGCCACGGCGCGCTGTTCCTCATCGAGTCCGGCGAGTGCGTGGCCGGCCCCTGCGCTGGCGAGCGCTTGCGCGCCCTGCCCTGCCGGGAAGACGCCGAAGGCCTCTGGGTGGAGCTGGACGACTGACCCAACGGGGGATGGGCGGCAAGCCGCGAGGCAACGGCTAGGCTTGCGGCACAAAGATAAAAAAGAGGAAGGAAAGCGCCATGCGCCGATTCAGCCTGCGCTTCGGCCTGCTGCTCCTGTTCGGCCTGCTGCTCTATGCCTGCCGCAATGAACCGGGCCCCGTACGGCTCGCCCCTGGCGTAACAGCGGCGGATTACCGGACTTTCTTCATCCAGGCGGTACGCGCCGAGGGGCACCGCATCGACTTCGAGGAGCGTTTCGATACGGCCGTGCGCCGCGCCCTGGAGGCCAAGGGCTATCGCTACCAGGGGGAACACGGCGACCTGCGGGTGATCTACGCCCTCGGCCTGCAACGCCAGCCGGGCCTGGAAATGCGCCCGGTGATCACCCAGGATGGCGTCTTCACCCAGACCCAACTGACCGAAGACACCGAGGCCAGGCTGGCGCTGCGCATCCTAGACGAAAGCAACGGCAGGGTCCTTCTGGAAAGCGTGCTGAGCCGCCAACTGCACGATCCAGCGCTGAACCAGGAAGCGTTCGACCGCGGCGTCGCGCAGTTGCTGAAGGACTTCCCGAGTCGCAGTCAACCTTGAATGTCACAGGCCGTCGAAGTCGTCCTCGCGGAGCTCGGCGCTCTCGCCGGGCGTCGACAGCCGGGTCGGCCGCCGTTGCAGCCACCACAGGGCGGCGATCCCCAGGGTAGCCATTGCGCCGCGGAACAGCAGGCCGAACAGGTTGCCGTCGGCCTCAATCCCGCCCTCGATCCAGGCAATCAATAGCCGCGACAGGGTCAGGATCGATTGCAGCAGCACTACCAGGATCAACGCCGGCTGCACCAGCGAAGCCCGGCGCAGGGCGAACAGCAGGAACAACGCCAGGGCGAACTGATGGCCGCCATAGAACACCCGCGCATCGCTGACCGCCGAAGGCTCCATCAGCAGCATCCCACTGAGATTGGCCATCTCGTAGGGACGCACCCAGTACAGCACTCCCAGCGCGCCCCATACCAACGCCTGAACCAGCAAAACCAAACGGGCGAAGAGCATCCCCTTTCTCCTCGGGCCTGTTGCCCCCAGCGGTCGGTTCGACACCGGCGGCGAACGCCCCGGCAACCCTAAGGACAGCAGACCCAAACCGCGCCGACGAGTTCGCTGCGACAATCCGTCCCTGCCCAACGGCCCCCCGGCGCGGCGGGCAGCGCATCGCTTCGTCACAAGTGGATACAGCTCACCGGCTGGGTGGCAGCGGGTGCCAGCGGTATGCTCCCGGCATTCGCTCGCAGCAAGGAGAATCCCATGCGCCGCTTCGCTCCCCTGGCCGTCCTGGCCGCCACCCTGCTCCACGGTTCCCTGGCCCAGGCCGCCGAACCGCTGGCCATCGACGTCCACCGCGACGCCAACTGCGGCTGCTGCAAGGACTGGATCAAGCACCTCGAAGCCAACGGTTTCAAGGTCACCGACCATGTGGAAGCAGACATGAGCGCAGTCAAGAACCGCCTCGGCGTGCCCTACAGCATGGGCTCCTGTCATACCGGAGTGATCGACGGCAAGTTCGTCGAAGGCCACGTGCCGGCAGCCGACATCCTCAAGCTGCGCGAACGCGCCGACCTGGTCGGCGCCGCCGTACCGGGCATGCCGGTCGGCTCGCCGGGCATGGAAATGGGCGACCGCCAGGACGCCTACCAGGTCGTCGGCCTGACCAGGAGCGGCCAGGCCTCGGTACTGGCGGAGTACCCGGGACGCTAACGAAAACGCCGTTTCCCCCAGGGGAAACGGCGTTTTTCCTTGTAACAGGGCGTGAGGATCACTCCGCCAGGCTATCGACCTTCTTCTGCGGCGACAGCAGCCCGTCGGCGCGGAACATCGCCTTGATCCCGCGCACCGCCTGGCGCAGGCGGTCGCGGTTCTCGATCAAGGCGAAACGCACATGATCGTCGCCGTAGTCGCCGAAGCCGATCCCCGGCGACACCGAGACCTTGGCGTCCTGCAACAGCTTCTTGGCGAACTCCAGTGAGCCCAGGTGCGCGTAGGGCTCGGGGATCTTCGCCCAGACGTACATCGAGGCCTTCGGGTTCTCCACCATCCAGCCGGCTTCGCGCAGTCCCTTCACCAGGACGTCGCGGCGCTGCTGGTACTGCCGGGCGATATCGCGGACGCACTGCTGGTCGCCTTCCAGAGCGGCGATGGCCGCCACCTGCTGGGGCGTGAAGGTGCCGTAGTCGTGGTAGCTCTTGATCCGCGCCAGGGCCGAGACCAGCTCGGGATTGCCGACCATGAAACCGATCCGCCAGCCGGCCATGTTGTAGCTCTTCGACAGGGTGAAGAACTCCACGGCGATATCCTTGGCGCCCGGTACCTGCATGATCGACGGCGCTTTCCAGCCGTCGTAGACGATGTCGGCATAGGCCAGGTCGTGCACGACCATCACGTCGTACTGCTTGGCCAGCGCCACCACGCGCTCGAAGAAGTCCAGCTCGACGCACTGCGCGGTAGGGTTGGAGGGGAAACCGAGAATCATCATGCGCGGCTTGGGAATCGATTCGCGGATCGCCCGTTCCAGCTCGTTGAAGAAATCGATGCCCGGCACCAGCGGCACCGAGCGCACCTGGGCGCCGGCAATCACCGCACCGTAGATGTGGATCGGATAGCTCGGGTTGGGCACGAGGATGGTGTCGCCATGGTCGAGGGTCGCCAGCATCAGGTGCGCGAGGCCTTCCTTGGAGCCGATGGTGACGATGGCTTCGCTTTCCGGGTCGATCTGCACGTCGTAGCGGTCGCGGTACCAGTGCGAGATGGCCCGGCGCAGGCGCGGGATGCCGCGCGAGGTGGAGTAGCCATGGGTGTCTTCGCGCTGGGCGACGGTGCAGAGCTTCTCGACGATATGCGGCGGGGTCGGCCCGTCGGGATTGCCCATGCTCAGGTCGATGATGTCCTCGCCACGGCGACGAGCGGCCATCTTCAGTTCGGCGGTGATATTGAAAACGTAGGGGGGAAGGCGGTCGATGCGCGCGAAACGGCGCGCAGGGCGTGATTCAGCCATGCTGTCCTCGGAGTAACGTAAGCGCCCGGAACCGTCCGAGCGACGCCGGCCGCTGCGGCGGCCTGGAAAGCGCCAGCCAGGCGCTTTCTTGTCGGCGAACATAAAGGCCGATAGGCTGCTTGTCGAGTCCCCCTCGCGTTTTTCATTCCATTTCACAGGAAAAGGCCCATGTCCCGACGCTACTGGCAACTCGATGTGTTCGCCGAGCGTCCGCTCACCGGCAACGGCCTGGCCGTATTCGACGACGCCAGCGCCCTCGATGACGCCGCCATGCAGGCCTGGACCCGCGAACTGCGCCAGTTCGAATCGATCTTCCTGCTGCCGGGCGACGACCCACGGGCCTTCCGCGCACGGATCTTCACCCTGGAGGAAGAACTGCCGTTCGCCGGCCACCCGCTGCTCGGCGCCGCCGCCCTGCTCCATCACCTGCGCGGCGGCGACAACGAACAGCACTGGACGCTGCACCTGGCCAGCAAATCGGTGGCCCTGCGCAGCGTGCGGGCAGGCAGCGGTTTCTACGCCGAGATGGACCAGGGCCGCGCCGAATTCGGCGCCACCCCGGACGCCGAGACCTGCCGCTGGTTCGCCGAAGCCTTCTCGCTATCGGCCAACGACCTGTCCGGGCATCCGCCGCGGGTGGTGAGCACCGGCCTGCCCTACCTGCTCCTGCCGGTGACCGCCGAGGCGCTGGGTCGAGCCCGTCAGGTCAACGATTTGCAAGAAGCCCTGGATAAACTCGGCGCGGCGTTTGTCTATCTGCTCGATGTCGACGGGCGCGAGGGCCGCACCTGGGACAGCCTGGGGCTGCTGGAAGACGTGGCTACCGGCAGCGCTGCCGGTCCGGTCGCCGCCTACCTGGTGGAATATGGGCTTGCCGCGTGCGGCGAACCCTTCGTCCTGCACCAGGGACGCTTCCTCGACCGGCCGAGCCGGCTCGACGTCCAGGTCGCGACAGACGGTAGCGTCAGGGTCGGCGGCCAGGTCCAACTGCTCGCCCGCGCCGAGCTGCTGACCTCGGCCTGACGGTCGGGGTGGCGCTGGCAGCGGACGACGACAACACTGAAGAAGCGAAACGTACAGGAGAACCGCCATGCTCTGGCGCAAAGGACGACGCAGTGACAACGTGATTGATGCCCGGGGCGAAGGAGGCGCGGGCGGCGGTGGCGGCATGCGCATCGGCGGCAAGGGCCTCAGCCTGGGTGGGGTGGCCATCGTGGTGGTGGTCGGCCTGCTGATGGGCCAGGACCCGATGCAGATCCTCGGGTCGCTGCTCGGCCAGATGGACAGCCCGGCGCCAGCCACCCAGCAGCAGGCCGGCGGCCGGGCCCCGGCGGCCAACGACGAGCAGAGCGAGTTCGTCCGCTCGATCCTCGGCGACACCGAGGACACCTGGGAACAGATCTTCGCCAGCGGCCAGGCACAATACCAACAGCCCAAGCTGGTGCTGTTCAGCAATGGGGTGAATTCCGCCTGCGGCTTCGCCTCGTCGGCCACCGGGCCGTTCTACTGTCCGGCCGACCGCCGGGTCTACCTCGACCTGGAGTTCTTCCGCGAGATGGAACAGCGCTTCTCCGCCGCCGGCGACTTCGCCCAGGCCTATGTGATCGCCCACGAGGTAGGCCACCACGTGCAGAACCTGATGGGCATCTCGGCCAAGATCAACGCCGCCCGCCAGCGTGGCGCGCGCATGGAGGGCGCCAACGGCCTGTCGGTACGCCAGGAACTTCAGGCAGATTGCTTCGCCGGGGTCTGGGCCAACCGTGCACAACAGCGGCTGAACTGGCTGGAGCCGGGCGACATCGAGGAAGCCCTGAACGCCGCCAACGCCATCGGCGACGATCGCCTGCAACGCCAGGGTCGCGGCATGGTGGTGCCGGATTCCTTCACCCATGGCTCCTCGGCACAACGCATGCGCTGGTTCAAGACCGGCTTCGAGAGTGGATCGCCGGCCAGTTGCGATACCTTCAAGGCCCAGACACTCTGAGCCTCGCCGCCAGCCGGACGCTTAGCGCCCCGGCTGGCTTCCCAGTGCGTTCAACTGATCGGCCAGCTCCCTGGCCTCGTAGGCCGAAGCCAACCCGTCGAGATAGACCTTGCCGTTGCGGATCGGCTCGCGCACCCGCGGCGCCAGGCGCAGGCGCCCGTCCACCAGTACCGCGAGAGTGCGCCCCCGGGCCTCGCCGGTCAGCGCCGCCAAGCGGCGGGCGGCCGGTTCGGTGAAGGTGACTTCGACGCCGGGTCGACCGTTCTGGTCGTACAGGACCTCGGCGCGGAGTACGTCAGCCTGGGTCAGGCTGGGCTTCAGCGCCACCAGCATGGCCTTGCCCTGCGGGTCGGCCAGGGTGCGGAACGCCGCGGAAGGCGTGCTGGCGGTGGCATAGACCCCGAAGCTGTGCTGCGGGATCGGCAGCGGATCGCTGGCGCAGGCGGCCAGCAGCAGCGCCAGGCCCAGCGGAAGGAATGCGAGTTTCGAGCGTTTCATGATGAGGTACTGCAGAAAACCTGGGCGGAGCGTCCGTCCGGACGCCAACGCCTATGTTAACGCCGCCCGCGCCGGGCGGGCGAGCGGCCCCTTCCGCGAGGCGACGATCGACTAGACTGGCGGAAATTCACCCCTCTCCCGCGAACTGGTATGATGCGCGCCTTTTCGAGCCGTATGAACCCCACGCAGGCCGCCGCGAGGCCCCTGGCGTGCGTGGGTCGTTTCATGCGGCTCGCGCATTTTCGGGACTCAGCCGTCTGCCGGGATCGTTCGCGATACCGCGCCGACGAGACAGCGATGCAACGCCCGCCACGCGGAAATTCGGTTTTCCCTGGTCGGCGGCCGGCTCCGCGGCCGGCCACTTCTGCTGGCGCCATGGGGATCGTTGCAGAGCACATTCAGGGGAATCCAACATGCTGGAAAAGCTGTTTCAACTAAAGGCGCACAACACCACGGTGCGTACCGAGATCCTGGCGGGGATCACCACCTTCCTGACCATGGCCTACATCCTCTTCGTCAACCCGAGCATCCTCGGCGAGACCGGCATGGACAAGGGCGCGGTGTTCGTCGCCACCTGCCTGGCGGCGGCCATCGGCTCGACCATCATGGGCCTGATCGCCAACTACCCGATCGCCCTGGCCCCCGGCATGGGCCTCAACGCCTTCTTCACCTACACCGTGGTGCTGCACATGGGCCACAGTTGGCAGGTCGCGCTGGGCGCAGTGTTCATTTCCGCCACCATGTTCTTCCTGCTGTCGATCTTCCGCATCCGCGAATGGATCATCAACAGCATCCCCCTGCCGCTGCGCTCGGCGATCGCCGCCGGTATCGGCCTGTTCCTCGCACTGATCGCCCTGCAGAACGCGGGCATCGTGGTGGACAACCCGGCAACCCTGATCGGCATGGGCGACCTGACCAAGCCGGCGCCTATCCTCGCCACCCTCGGCTTCATCCTGATCGTCGCCCTGGAGGCGCGTAGCGTCACCGGCGCGGTGCTGATCGGTATCCTGGTGGTCACCGCCATCGCCATCCTGCTCGGCGTGACCCAGTTCGGCGGCGTGGTCTCGATGCCGCCGTCGCTGGCACCGACCTTCCTCCAGCTGGACATCAAGGGCGCGCTGGACATCGGCCTGGTCAGCGTGATCTTCGCCTTCCTCTTCGTCGACCTGTTCGACAACTCCGGTACCCTGATCGGCGTCGCCAAGCGCGCCGGACTGATGGGCAAGGACGGCCACATGCCGAAGATGGGCCGCGCGCTGATCGCCGACAGTACCGCCGCCATGGGCGGCTCGCTGCTGGGCACCTCGACCACCACCAGCTACATCGAGTCCGCCGCGGGCGTCAGTGCCGGCGGCCGCACCGGCCTGACCGCCATCGTCGTCGCCATCCTGTTCCTCCTCGCGCTGTTCTTCGCTCCGCTGGCCGGCAGCGTACCGGCCTTCGCCACCGCCCCGGCGCTGCTCTTCGTCGCCGTGCTGATGGCCTCGGGCCTGGCAGAGATCGACTGGGAAGACATCACCGTCGCCGCGCCGGTGGTCGTCACCGCGCTGGCCATGCCGTTCACCTATTCGATCGCCACCGGCATCGCCTTCGGCTTCATTTCCTGGACCGCGATCAAGGTGCTGTCCGGGCGCTGGCGCGAACTGAACCCGGCGCTGGTGATCCTCTCCATCCTGTTCGTGATCAAGCTGGGCTTCTTCAACGCATGAGCCGTCCACAGTTCGACCCCAGCGCCTACGCCGCGCAACTGGAAGACAAGAAGTCCCGCCTCGCCGGATTGCTGGCCCCGTTCGCGGCACCCGCGCCGGAGGTCTTCGAGTCACCGCGCGAGCATTACCGGCTGCGTGCCGAATTTCGTCTGTGGCGGGAAACCGGCAGCGAGAAGCGTCACTACGCGATGTTCGAGCAGGGCGACAAGCACACGCCGATCCTGATCGAGGATTTCCCCATCGCCAGCCGCCGCATCAACGAACTGATGCCGCGCCTGAAGGCGGCCTGGGCCGACCCGGCGCTGGGCTTTAAGCTGTTCCAGGTGGAGTTTCTCACCACCCTGGCCGGCGACGCGCTGATCACCCTCTGCTACCACCGGCCGATCGACGACGCCTGGCGACAGGCAGCGGAAAAGCTCGCGGCGGAACTGGGCGTGAACCTGGTCGGGCGTTCGCGCGGCAAGCGCATCGTCGTCGGACGCGACTATGTGGAGGAGGAACTGTCGGTCGCCGGCCGGCGCTTCAACTATCGCCAGCCCGAGGGGGCTTTCACCCAGCCCAACGGCGAGGTCAACCAGAAGATGCTCGGCTGGGCCTACGAGGCGCTCGGCCAGCGCGACGACGACCTGCTCGAACTGTACTGCGGCAACGGCAACTTCACCCTGCCCCTGGCCACCCGGGTACGCAAGGTGCTGGCCACCGAGATCAGCAAGTCCTCGGTCAATGCGGCGCTGGCCAACCTGGCCGACAACGCGGTGGACAACGTCAGCCTGGTGCGCCTGTCGGCCGAAGAGCTGACCCAGGCGCTGAACGAGGTTCGCCCGTTCCGCCGCCTGGCCGACATCGACCTGAAGAGCTACGCCTTCGGCAGTGTCTTCGTCGATCCGCCACGAGCCGGCATGGATCCGGACACCTGCGAGCTGGCCCGGCGCTTCGAGCGCATCCTGTACATTTCGTGCAACCCGGAAACCCTGGCGCAGAACATCGCCCAACTGCACGACACGCACCGGATCAGCCGCTGCGCGCTGTTCGACCAGTTCCCCTACACCCACCACATGGAAAGCGGCGTCCTGCTCGAACGCCGCTGAGCGAGTGGCCGCGCCCCACGGCGCGGCCGTGCCTCAGAGTCGCACCGGGAGGCGCCGCGCCAGGTGCAATCCCTCCGTCGTCACCTCGGCGCCATAGGCCAGCACCTCGACGCCGGCTTGCGCCGCCTCGCGCAACGCCTTGCCATAGACTGGATCGATCTCGTCGGCGGGGCGCACCGCCTCGACCCCGGAAAGGTTCACGCAGTACAACTGCACCGCGCGGATCCCCTCCCGCGCCAGCGCCGCCAGTTCGCGCAGGTGCTTGGCGCCACGCAGCGTCACCGCGTCGGGAAAGGCCGCCACGGCGGTTTCGTCGAAGCCCAGGGTGACGCTCTTCACCTCGATGAACAGTGCGCCCGTGGGGTATTCCAGGCGAAAGTCGGCGCGACTGTTCTCCACGCCGTAGGCCACTTCCCGGCGCAGAGCGGTGAAGCCGGCAAGCTCCGCGATATCTCCGGCCAGCAGTGCCTCCTCTACCAGGCGGTTGGCCCGCGCCGTGTTGACGCAGGCCAGGCGGCCCTGCGGGGTCTCGCTCAGTTCCCAGGTCCCCGGCAGCTTGCGCTTGGGGTCGTTGGAGCGGCTGAACCAGACCCGGCAGCCTTCGCTCATGCAATTGAGCATCGAACCGGTATTCGGACAGTGGATGGTCAGGCGCTCGCCACCGGCGCTCTCGATATCGGCGAGGAAGCGCTTGTAGCGACGCAGCAGGCGGCCTTCTTCCAGTGGCTGCTCGAAACGCATCAGGGCCGCCAGTTCTTCAGGCCGCGGGCGATCCGCTCCACCGCTTCCTGCAGGCGCGGCAGGTTCTGGGTATAGGCGAAACGCACGTGGTGGCCGGCCTGGTGGCGGCCGAAATCCAGCCCCGGAGTGAAGGCCACGTGCTCGGTCTCGATGAAGTGCTTGCAGAAGGCGTAGGCATCGCCGCCGAACGCGCTGATATCGGCGTAGAGATAGAAGGCGCCTTCCGGCTCCACGGCGATTCCGAAACCCAGCTCGCGCAGGACCGGCAGGAGGAAGTCGCGACGGCGGGCGAACTCTTCGCGACGCTCTTCGAGAATGGCGATGGTGGTCGGCTCGAAACAGGCCAGCGCGGCCTGCTGGGCCATGCTCGGCGCGCTGATGTAGAGGTTCTGCGCCAGCTTCTCCAGTTCAGGCACCGCCGCTGTCGGCGCCACCAGCCAGCCCAGGCGCCAGCCGGTCATGCCGAAATACT
The DNA here is from genome assembly GCF_001813025.1 of Pseudomonas sp. HMSC066A08. Taxonomy (NCBI): domain Bacteria; kingdom Pseudomonadati; phylum Pseudomonadota; class Gammaproteobacteria; order Pseudomonadales; family Pseudomonadaceae; genus Pseudomonas; species Pseudomonas sp. HMSC066A08. The sequence continues at coordinate 419,904 of NZ_KV811299.1, read as the reverse complement.
TGGAAAAACTATTCAGGACGAAAGCGTCGTCGTCGACTTCCAGCACCGAGGCGGCGTCCACGCCATAGGTCAGGCCGTGATAGATCTCGTCCACCACCAGGTGCCCGCCGCGGGCCTTCAAGGCGCCCGACAGGCCGGCCAGTTCGTCGCGATCGAGCAGGGTCCCGGTCGGATTCGCCGGCGTCGCCACCAGAGCGCCTACACTGTCTGAATCCCAGTGCCGCTCGATGAGATCCGGTGTCAGTTGGTAACGGCTGTCCGGCCCCACCGGCACCAGTTGCGCGGCGCCTTCCACCAGGCGCAGGAAATGCCTGTTGCACGGGTAGCCCGGGTCGGCGAGCAACCAGTGGCGGCCGGGGTCGACCAGCAAGCTGCTGGCCAGCAGCAGGGCGCCGGAACCGCCCGGAGTGACCAGCACGCGCTGCGGGTCGAGGTCGACCCCGTAGCGTTCGCCGTAGAATTTCGCGATCGCCTCGCGCAGCGCCGGCAGGCCGCGGGCGGCGGTGTAGCGGGTATGCCCGGCGGCCAGGGCGGCGCGCCCGGCCTCGACGATCGGCTCGGCCGTGGTGAAGTCCGGCTCGCCGATCTCCAGGTGGATCACATCGTGGCCGGCGGCCTGCAACTCGTTGGCCCGCGCCAGCAGGGCCATGACATGGAAAGGCTCGATGGCCCGACTGCGCGCGCTATAGGAGGTAGCCATGGATATTCCGAACTTTGCGAGGAAAAACCGATTCTAACCAAGCCATTACGCGGGCGACACCAGCCTCGACAACCGGGAGTAGCGCCAAGGTTATCGTTCTGGTAAGTTCGCCCGCTTGCGACCGCGGGGCCGGAGAGCCGGCGAGGGAACCCTGCCGCGGACAGGATTAGCGAAAGTGAGAGGCGGCCATTCATGTCCACCAAAGCAAAACAACAGAGCAGCCAGCAGATGACCCGCGGCTTCGAACCCTATCAGGAAACCAAGGGCGAGGAGTACATGAGCGAGCGCATGCGCGCGCACTTCACCGCGATCCTGAACAAATGGAAACAGGAGCTGATGGAAGAGGTCGACCGTACCGTGCATCACATGCAGGACGAAGCGGCCAACTTCCCCGATCCGGCCGACCGCGCCAGCCAGGAAGAAGAATTCAGCCTGGAACTGCGCGCCCGCGACCGCGAGCGCAAGCTGATCAAGAAGATCGACGAGACCCTGCAACTGATCGAAGACGAAGAGTACGGCTGGTGCGACTCCTGCGGCGTCGAGATCGGCATCCGTCGCCTGGAGGCGCGCCCCACCGCGACCCTCTGCATCGACTGCAAGACCCTCGCGGAAATCCGCGAGAAGCAACTCGGCTCCTGAGCCGGACCGACGGGGCGCCAAGGCGCCCCGTTTCGTTTCCGCCGTTCCCCGCCGCACCGCCCGCGCCATGACCTCTTCCTATGTAGGCCGCTTCGCCCCTACGCCCAGCGGCTACCTGCACTTCGGTTCCCTGGTGGCGGCCGTCGCCTCCTACCTGGACGCGCGTGCCGTCGGCGGCCGCTGGCTGGTGCGCATGGAAGACCTCGACCCGCCCCGCGAAGTCCCGGGCGCCCAGCAGGCGATCCTGGAAACCCTGGAGCGCTACGGCTTCGAATGGGACGGCGCGGTGGAGCGGCAGAGCGAACGCTTCCCGGCCTACGCCGCAGTGGTCGAACAACTGCTGCGCAGCGGCCTGGCCTACGCCTGCACTTGCTCGCGCAAGCAGCTTGAGGGATTCGCCGGGATCTACCCGGGCTTCTGCCGCGACGCCGGGCACGCCCGCGAGGACGCGGCGGTCCGCCTGCGCGTGCCGGAGCTGGAATATCGCTTCGTCGACCGCGTGCAGGGCGAAGTCCGCCAGCATCTCGGCCGCGAGGTCGGCGATTTCGTCATCCAGCGCCGCGACGGTCTCTACGCCTACCAACTGGCGGTGGTGCTGGACGACGCCTGGCAGGGCATCACCGACATCGTCCGCGGCGCCGACTTGCTCGACTCGACCCCGCGCCAGCTTTACCTCCAGGAACTGCTGGGGCTGAGCCAGCCGCGCTACCTGCACGTGCCGCTGATCGTCCAGCCGGACGGACACAAGCTCGGCAAGTCCTACCGCTCCCCGCCACTGCCCGCCGAGCAGGCCGCCGCGCCGCTGACCCGTGCCCTGCGCGCGCTCGGCCAGCGGCCGCCGGCCGAACTGGCCCAGGCCAGCGCCAGCGAGGCGCTGGCCTGGGGCGTCGCGCACTGGGACGCCACGCGCATCCCGCGCTGCGCTACCCTTCCCGAGGAACGCCTGTAGCCCGCCCGGCGGCTTGCCGGCACCCACCCGCAGCCTGTAGCCTGCCGGCCCAAGCATGAGGGAAGCGGCATGTACATCTACCGACTGGTCCTGCTCCTGGTCGTGGGCATCTATCTCTTTTCCCCCGCCATCATGGACTGGTGGATCGACCCCAACGGCGCCTGGTACCGCCCGTACCTGCTGTGGCTGATCCTCATCGTGGTCACTTTCATCCTGCAGAGCCAGCGCGATGCTGACGAGCTTTAGCCTGACCCAGCTGATCCTGATCAGCGTCGCCTACCTCTCCACCCTGTTCGGCATCGCCTGGATCACCGAACGCGGCTACGTGCCGCGCCGGCTGGTACGCCATCCGCTGGTCTACACCCTGTCGCTGGGTGTCTACGCCAGTGCCTGGGCGTTCTACGGCACGGTAGGCCTGGCCTACCAGTACGGTTACGGGTTCCTCGCCATCTACCTGGGGATTTCCGGGGCCTTCCTGCTCGCCCCGGTGCTGCTCTATCCGATCCTGCGGGTGACACGCGCCTACCAGCTGTCCTCGCTGGCCGACCTCTTCGCCTTCCGTTTCCGCAGTACCTGGGCCGGCGCCCTGACCACGCTGTTCATGCTGATCGGCGTGCTGCCGATGCTGGCCCTGCAGATCCAGGCGGTCACCGACTCGATCGGCATCCTCACCCGCGACCCGGCCCAGGAGCGGGTCGCGTTCGTCTTCTGCACCTTGATCACCCTGTTCGCGATCCTCTTCGGCGCTCGCCACATCGCCACCCGCGAACGCCACGAGGGACTGGTGTTCGCCATCGCCTTCGAGTCGCTGGTCAAGCTGGTGATGCTCGGCAGTATCGGCCTCTACGCCCTGTACGGCGTCTTCGGCGGGCCGGAAGGCCTGGAAGTCTGGCTGCTGCAGAACCAGACCGCGCTGACCACCCTGCACACGCCGCTGGCCGAGGGTCCATGGCGAACGCTGTTGCTGGTGTTCTTCGCCGCGGCCATCGTGATGCCGCACATGTTCCACATGATCTTCACCGAGAACCTCAACCCGCGCGCGCTGATTTCCGCCAGTTGGGGCCTGCCGCTGTTCCTGCTGCTGATGAGCCTGGCGGTACCGCCGATCCTCTGGGCCGGGCTGCGCCTCGGCGCCTCGACCACACCGGAGTACTACACCATCGGCCTCGGCCTGGCGGTGGACAGCCCGGCCCTGGCCCTGGCCGCCTTCATCGGCGGCATCTCCGCCGCCAGCGGGCTGACTATCGTGATGACCCTGGCGCTCTCGGGAATGGTCCTCAACCACCTGGTGCTGCCGCTCTACCAGCCGCCGGCGCAGGGCAACATCTACCGCTGGCTGAAATGGACCCGGCGCCTGCTGATCGTCGCCATCATCATGGCCAGCTACGCCTTCTACCTGCTGCTGGGCGCCGAACAGGACCTTTCCAACCTGGGCATAGTGTCCTTCGTCGCCACCCTGCAATTCCTCCCCGGCGCCCTCTCGGTGCTGTACTGGCCGACCGCCAACCGCCGCGGCTTCATCTCCGGGCTGATCGCCGGCATGCTGGTCTGGGCGATCACCATGCTGCTGCCCCTGATGGGGAACGTACAGGGCCTGTACCTGCCGCTGTTCGACGTGATCTACGTGCTGGACGACTCCAACTGGCACCTGGCGGCGCTGTCCTCGCTGGCGGCCAACGTGCTGGTATTCACCCTTGTCTCGCTGTTCACCGAGGCCAGCGACGAGGAAAAAGGCGCCGCCGAGGCCTGCGCGGTGGACAACGTACGCCGTCCGCAACGCCGCGAGCTGTTCGCCGGCTCGCCGCAGGAGTTCGCCAGCCAGTTGGCCAAGCCGCTGGGCGCCAAGACCGCGCAGAAGGAGGTCGAGCAGGCCCTGCGCGATCTCCACCTGCCCTTCGACGAACGTCGCCCCTATGCCCTGCGTCGCCTGCGCGACCGCATCGAGGCGAACCTTTCCGGGCTGATGGGACCCAGTGTCGCCCAGGACATCGTGGAGACCTTCCTTCCCTACAAGACCAGCGAAGAAAGCTACGTCACCGAGGACATCCACTTCATCGAGAGCCGCCTGGAGGACTATCACTCCCGGTTGACCGGCCTGGCTGCCGAACTCGACACCCTGCGCCGCTATCACCGGCAGACCCTGCAGGACCTGCCGATGGGCGTCTGCTCGCTGGCCAAGGACCAGGAAGTGCTGATGTGGAACCGCGCCATCGAGGAACTCACCGGGGTCGGCGCGCAGAAGGTCGTCGGTTCGCGCCTGTCGGCCTTGCCCGAACCCTGGAAGGGCCTGCTGGAACGTTTCATCGACGCTCCCGACGAGCACCTGCACAAGCAGCGCCTGGTCTACGACGGCCACACCCGCTGGCTGAACCTGCACAAGGCGGCCATCGAGGAACCCCTGGCGCCGGGCAACAGCGGCCTGGTGCTACTGGTGGAAGACCTCACCGAAACCCAACTGCTGGAAGACAAGCTGGTGCACTCCGAGCGCCTGGCTTCCATCGGCCGCCTTGCCGCCGGGGTTGCCCACGAGATCGGCAATCCGATCACCGGCATCGCCTGCCTGGCGCAGAACCTGCGCGAGGAACGCGAAGGCGACGGCGAGCTGACCGAGATCAGCGAGCAGATCCTCGACCAGACCAAGCGCGTATCGCGCATCGTCCAGTCGTTGATGAGCTTCGCCCACTCCGGCAGCCACCTGCAGGCCCTGGAACCGGTGTGCCTGAGCGAAGTCGCCCAGGAGGCCATCGGACTGCTGTCGCTGAACCGGCGTAGCGTCGAAGTAGAGTTCTTCAATCTCTGCGATCCGGCGCACTGGGTCGAGGGCGACTCGCAGCGCCTGGCCCAGGTGCTGATCAACCTGCTCTCCAATGCTCGCGACGCCAGCCCGCCGGGCGGCGCGATCCGGGTCCGCAGCGAAGCCTCGGAACATACCGTGGACCTGGTCGTCGAGGACGAGGGCAGCGGCATTCCGAAGGCGATCATGGACCAGTTGTTCGAACCGTTCTTCACCACCAAGGACCCCGGCAAGGGGACCGGGCTCGGCCTCGCACTGGTCTATTCGATCGTGGAAGAGCATTATGGACAGATAACCATCGAGAGCCCGACGGATCACCAGCGAGAAGGCGGCACCCGCTTCCGCGTGACCCTGCCGCGGCACCCTGGCCCGACGGCCGAGCTGTAGACGAGCACGTCGAGAGAGCTGAATACATGGCACATATTCTGATCGTCGAAGACGAAACCATTATCCGATCTGCATTGCGACGCCTGCTGGAACGCAACCAGTACCAGGTCAGCGAAGCCGGCTCGGTGCAGGAAGCCCAGGAGCGTTACACCATCCCCTCCTTCGACATGGTGGTCAGCGACCTGCGCCTGCCGGGCGCCCCCGGCACCGAACTGATCAAGCTCGCCGAAGGCATTCCGGTGCTGATCATGACCAGCTACGCCAGCCTGCGTTCGGCGGTGGATTCGATGAAGATGGGCGCGGTGGACTACATCGCCAAGCCTTTCGACCACGACGAAATGCTCCAGGCCGTGGCGCGCATCCTCAAGGACCGCCAGGAGAACCGCAGCGCGGCCCCGGTCTCCGCCAACGGCGGCAAGGCCGGCGGCGAGCGCGGCGCCAGCCCGGCGGCAGCCGACGGCGAGATAGGCATCATCGGCTCCTGTGCGCCGATGCAAGAGCTGTACAGCAAGATTCGCAAGGTCGCGCCGACCGACTCCACGGTACTGATCCAGGGCGAATCCGGCACCGGCAAGGAACTGGTCGCCCGCGCCCTGCACAACCTGTCGAAGCGCGCCAAGGCGCCGCTGATCTCGGTGAACTGTGCGGCGATTCCGGAAACCCTGATCGAATCCGAGCTGTTCGGCCACGAAAAAGGCGCCTTCACCGGTGCCAGCGCCGGGCGCGCCGGGCTGGTCGAAGCGGCCGACGGCGGCACCCTGTTCCTCGACGAGA